>QNDS01000059.1 GCA_003644925.1 Candidatus Fermentibacterota bacterium | reverse complement strand
GGTTTTTTATAACAAAATCATCGGAAGGACTTCCAAGTTCGCGGGCGATTGATTTTCCGATTTCCAGTATGGAGGTTGACCGTCCGGTCCCGACATTAAGTACCCTGCCCGCAGAATCAGGGTTCTCCAGAGCCATGAGACATGCTCTGGCGATATCCTTTACATGGATGAAGTCGCGGCTCTGCAGGCCATCCTCGAAAATCACCGGGGGATTGTTGTTCAGAAGTCTCGAAGCGAAGATTGCGCCCACTCCGGTGTACGGATTGGAGAGAGCCTGACGGGTACCGTATACGTTGAAAAAGCGCATGGCGACAGCAGGAATATCATACGCCTGACCGGTTGTCAGGAACATTTCCTCCTGACTTCTTTTGTTTGTTGCGTAGATGGACGTAGGGTACAGAGGCTTGGTTTCCGGAACGGGCAGGGGCCCGGCAATCAACCCGCATACCGGGCAGTACACTTCCCAATTATGCTGCGAAAGCTGTTCGGATGAGCGCAATTGGGGGGCAAAACTGCCGCAATCGGGACAACTGTAAAGACCCTCACCGTAAATGGACATGGAACTGGCAACGAGCATTTTCCGCATAGAGTCCCGCTTTTTTACAGCTTCCTCCAGAACAACAGCCGTTCCGAGCGAATTGACAGAGGTATAATGCTCCATCCTGTACATGGACTGCCCCACACCTACAGCCGCTGCAAAATGCACCAGCATTCCACAATCGCAAAGAGCTTGCTCAACATCGTGATGATCTCTAACGTCGCCAATGATCAGTTCAACCTCCGGATGGAGGTAATCGGGTCTGCCGGCATTACAGCCGTGGACCTGGGGATCGAGATTATCCAGAGCCCGAACCTGGTAACCTTTCTCGATTAACAGATCTGCAAGATGGGAACCGATGAATCCAGCGCCGCCTGTGATGAGTACTCTACTTTGCATGAAATCACCAGCCTTACATTTGTTTTTGAGTATGAAATATAGTTATGGAGAGATCAATTACCTACTACACCGGAAAAGACTTTCTATCAGAACCCGTTAAACCCTTCTGCTGTTGTGTATTTCTGGTCTTTATGGTGTATGATACCTCCTGATAACAGTAATTTCGTTAAAGGAAGGAATTCGCTTGCGCATTGCCCTTGTAGTTCCTCCGTGGGGCCCCGATGATATTCGAGCTAAGGATACGCGCGGTATCTCCGGATGCTGGCCCACGCCCGGCCTGCAGTATATAGCAGCAGTCCTGCGCGATGCCGGTCATGAAATACTGTTCCTGGAAGGATTTTTCTACGGTAACGAAGAGATGCTGCAGAAAACGATCGATTTCAGAGCCCAGGCTATCGGGGTGTACGTTATAAGCCTTCTCTGGGACAAGGCAAAACCCTTTATTGAGGAAGTGAAGGAATCCATCCCTTCTATTTTTACCTTTATCGGGGGCCATGGCGCGACTGCGATGCCGGAATCTCTCATGAAAAGCACTTCGGCGCTCGATGCCATCGTCATAGGAGAGGGAGAGATCACATCCACTGAATTAATCAGTGCCGTGGAGTCCGGAGGCGACCTTAAGGAAGTGAAAGGCCTGCTGATAAGAGATGAAGGAGAGCTTCTCAGAACTCCCCCCAGGAAGATGATAGAGAATCTTGATAAACTGCCCTTCCCGGCAGTTGATCTGTGCGAAATGGACCGTTACTACCCCAGTTTTGAACAGGTTTCAACCGTTCCCGCCATGCAGATGCTGGCAAGCAGAGGATGCACGGGAAGTTGTCTTTACTGCTACAAAATGTACGGCAGTAATATCCGCCTTCGAGACCCGGGACTTGTAGTGGATGAGATGGAATACTACATCAACAACTACGGAACGCGGGAAATCAAATTCTGGGACGAACACTTTACACACGATCACGAGCATGTTTACGGTATCTGCGATGAGATACTCAAGAGGGGATTAAAAGTACGGTGGTGGGTTTCGGCAAGGGCCGATTCAGTAGACAGACCTCTTCTTGCGGCAATGAAAAAGGCTGGATGCTGGTGTATTAACTATGGGGTTGAAAGCGGTGTGCAGAAGCATCTGGATACTCTTATCAAAGATGAAACCCTTGAACAGATAAGAGCGGCTGTAAAACTTACGCACTCTGTCGGTATCAAAACACATACAACTTACATTTTCGGAATTCCCGGCGAGACGTTCGAAGACGGTCTTAAGACGATAGAATTCGCAAAGGAACTGGGCTCCTTCACAGTTGAGTTCTTCCCGATTACTCCATTTCCCGGAACGCCGCTTTACAAAGGAGTGCGAAAAGGTTTTTTCGGGACGATGTCGGAGAACCTCTCAGACCAGGGAATGCTGCTTGACCGGCCATGCTTTGTTCCCTTTTCCATGACTGCCGGGGAGATCATGGAGCTGCGGAGACTTGCATACATTAAGTACTTCTTCCGGCCGAAATTTCTCTTTTACAGATTAGTGAATATCATGTCACCTTTCCAGGTAAGGGCAATGTTTCACGGAGCGATGAGCCTCCTGTCGATGGTTGGAGAGCAGATTTCTGCCCTATGGAAAAAATCGAAACATCAATAACAGTCATTGTACCTGTTCATAACAGCGAAAAAACCATTGAAGCTGTTCTGGGGCCCTTGAGGAAAGAACTGCTGAACGGGGATCAGCTTATTGTTGTAGATGACAGATCGGATGACAGGTCGGGAGAGACAGCTTCGCGCTGCGGAGCGTCGGTTATCTCCAGCTCCGGCAGCCCCGGAGCGGCAGGGGCAAGGAACACAGGAGCTTATGCCGCCGCAGGAGAGTGGGTGCTGTTCGTAGACAGCGACGCTGTCGCTCCTCCGGGATGGCGCGACAAACTTCAGGACCGCATCGATCAGGGATCCGCGGCAGTTCAGGCTACATACAGCCCCGTCGCCGCAGGTAAAAACGCGGCTACGTTCTACAAAAACTTCTATTACTACTACACTTTCACAAAGAGAATAAGAAGCGATTACATAACCGGTTGCGGAACATTCTTCTTCGCGGTCAAGAGATCCGTTTTTCTGGAATTGAAAGGGTTTGATGACAGAATTCCCGGAGCAACCGTAGAGGATGCGGATTTTGCCGCAAGGCTTGTGGGAGGCGGGGACAGCATTCTCATGGCGCCCGAAATAGAGGTTTACCATCTGAGGGAATACTCCTTTTCGGACTTGATGAGGTACGACTGGAACATGATGAAATCCAAAGTCCTGTACCTTCTTCGAAGAAGCAGAGATCATGCTGTTCCGTCTGTTTCAATGGCAACTCCTCTTGAAATGCTGCCCGTTCTTTGCGGGGCGGTGGGTGTCTGGTCGATACCGGCAGGCCTTGCGGTTTATGCTGCAGGCTGTTCATGGGGGATCTGGCTGACCGCTGCCGGACTCTCGATCACGGCCGCGGGTCATGCCGGATTCTGGTTCGCATCCGTAAGGGAGGCTGGCAAAAGAGGGCTTATTGCATCATTCATGACCTTGCCCGACCTTCTGCTTATAGTGCCGGCGGTGCTCAGCGGAGTTATTATGCATCTGACAGGAAGGAAGTACTGATTTGCGGACTGCAATCTTTCTGCCTGCCGGCCTGATCCTTACAATTCTCTTTGTTGTGTACAGATTCTCAGAGATCATCCAGCTCGGTCCACAGGACAAGATTGTTCAACTCGTCCTGCTTGTTTCTGCAGCGGCATGTTTTGCTCTGTATGCTGCGCGAAGGACAGGGCGGGATCTGGTTCAGCTGATTCTGGGAAAAATCATGAAACTCTCTACAGTCCGTTTCCTCGGACTGCTTCTTGTAATTCTGGCTGTTTTTTCAATCTGGATGGCTTACGTTCCTTTCGAGGGGATCCCGAAAGGCGGCGATGAGGCTGCATATTACTTCCAATCAAAGATTTACGCTGCCGGACAACTTGCAGCCCCGGCCCCGTCGGTTGATAATCCCATGGCCTATTTTCCGTTCCGGCATTTCATCTTCAGGAATAATATGTGGTTTATCGTTTATACTCCGCTGCATTCCTTGTTGATGGCACCCTTCACCGCTGCCGGTGCGGCACCTCTGCTTGGTCCTCTTGAAGGGCTGCTTTCCCTCATTGGAATTTTCCTTCTGATAAGGTTCTGGACAGGGGAGATCATGGCCCGGATCAGCGTCATTCTACTACTACTTTCTCCCTTCTTTCTGTTTATGACAACCACATTCATGGCCCACAATACGAACCTGATGCTGATTACCTGGTCACTTTACATGATCTCCAGGAGGGCGAAAGGTGCATCGGTTGCCTGCGGGATTGCAGGCGGTTTTCTTATAGGGCTCGCCTTTGTCACAAAACCCTACCCTGTTCTCGTCTGGCTGTTCTTCATACCGCTTGCGGTTATTCTGGGCTGCAGAGACAGGTGGTTCCGTATACTGGCCCCGGCTGCTGCTGCTGCTGCAATACCCTTCGCGCTGTTTCTATTGTCGAACAATTACTATACGGGAAACCCGCTCCACGCCGGATACGATCTGGTCAGAGGAGGAAAACTGATAGGGTTCGGGCCGGACAAGGCATGGTTTCCTGAGTATGGAGATTACGCTCATACGCCCCTCAGAGGAATTTACAACGTTGTAAGACAAATGGGGGTTGGCAGTACTATTCTGTTCGGCTGGCCCTTTCTGTCCCTGTTTCCCATGCTTCTGGCGTTTCGAAGGGCGCGAAAGGACAGACGCGTTCTCCTGCTTTATCTCCCCCTCCTGTTAATCATGTTCCTGATGTTCCTTCATTACTGCCCGGCGATCGATTACGGGCCCAGACATTACTTCACTTTTCTGCCCGTTATCCTGCTTCTCTCGGTTATCGGACTGAGAGAGGCGGTTTCGTTTGCGAGAAGAAGAAGAGGAGTAGAGGGAAGCAACACGGTAACGGTCTTTGTCTTATGTCTATTTCTGATTACACTGTTCGTTTATATGCCGGAGGGAATAGCACTAAGATCCGGGCCCTGGCAAACCATAGATGATCAGCCCCGGATAACTGCTTCAGAATTCGTTTCCACGCCCTCGATAGTATTCATGCAGGCAGGAGAGCACGGTTACCCGAATATTTCCAGCGGTATGATTTTCAATTCCCCTTTTCTTGATAATGAAATAATCTATTGTGCTCATCAGACACCCGCTGAAGACATTCTATTCATGGAGGCTTATCCCGGAAGAACCTCTTACCTTTACTGGTTTGATGGGACCCGTTTCCATATTGAGCCATGGACGCTCGACCTGTCTCTGGCAATCAAGCCTACCAGGGATATGGAATACTATACATATTTGCACATGCCCGGCCCGGATTGAACTTATCAGTGAAGGATCGTACTCTGGAAAATTCTAAAATTATCTGCTACATGCCTGCATACAATGCGGAACTGCTTATGGAGAAAGTGATCAGAGACATACCACCGGAAACGATGGAAATTCTGAATACTGTTCTTGTGATTGATGACGGTTCGTCAGACGGTACTGCTGCTCTTACGCGAAAACTGGAAAAGGAATTCCCGAAGATCTCCCTTATTCAGCATCCTGCGAACCGGGGTTACGGCGGTGTCCAGAAAACCGCTTTTGACTGGATACTGGAAAACAGCGGCGAAGTGGCAGTGATGCTTCACTCGGACGGCCAGTACCCCCCTGGTTACCTCATGCCGATGCTCATTCCATTTGAGTCGGGAGCCGATGTTGTAGGCGGCAGCAGAATCCTGTTTGGAGATATGCGATCCGGCGGTATGTCCGGAACGAGATACTACGGAACTATCTGGCTGAACGCTCTTGAAAATCTTATTTTCAGACGAAAACTCACCTCATATCACAGCGGTTACAAGGCTTACAGCAGAAAAGCACTTGAGAAGATACCGTACACAAGTTATTCCGATACTTTCAATTTTGACTCTGAGATGCTTGTAGGAGCGATAAGAGCAGATCTTGTAATTGAAGAAGTTCCCATTCCCACAATACACGGAGCAGGATTTTCGAGCCTTAAACCCGTTCCATACGGGCTTTCAGTTCTCCGCACTCTTGTCAGATACATTTTCAGAAGAATTTAGGGATCAGTAGTGCTTTCCTGCAAGGAATTGAACCGTTCCCACCAGTATGCCCCAGCCAAGGATAGCCATATCAAGAAGACACAGCAGCATAAAACCGGGCAGGATTTTCACGCCGAAATGTGAAATCGCGCACCGGAAGAAGTTCAGATGGCACAGAAGGGAAAGTACTATCGCTGCAGAAGCAGCGGCAGGAAGCCACTGAACACCGGATACTCCAAGTATCGCACCGACCGGGAATGCGGCAATTGAAAAACCCGCTCCCAGAACAAGAAGTATGCTCAGTACTACCCATCTGCTGTGATGGGTTCCGGTCTCTCTTAAATTGATGTATCTCTTGAGCAGCCTCTCTTTGATCGATCTCCAGCCGCTCTTCGCCTGAGCCTTTGCCATTCTGAAGCGGCGCCGCACAAACTGCGCAACAGTATATGATGCAAGGTGTGTTACCTGGATATTCCTTGCCAGCACGATTTTCCTGCCCCTGTCGGCTATTTCGTAACCGAGCTCCTCATCCTCAACGGTGGGCTCGGGAATGCTTGTGTTAAAACCGCCGATTTCAATAAACAGATCTCTCTGCACCGCTGCGCACCAGGTGGCGAAAGTCGCAGTTGAATTTCCCTTGATCCTTGTAAGGGAATGGTAGTAGTAGAAATTCTGATACCGCGAAACCAGATCGACCGCCGGGCAATAGGGCGAGTAAACAGTCTGAACTGCAACAGCGCTGCTGTCAGATAGAAAACAATCGGAAATTTTTTCAATGAGGTCAGCAGGAACAACTACATCCGCATCAAGAAAGAGAATTATGTCTCCTTCGGCTTTCTCTGCGCCGGCATTCCTTGCAATCGCAGGCCCCCCGCGCTCGGAGAAGGAAAGTATCTCGATACCCGCATCGGATGCTATAGAAGCTGTTCTGTCGGCGGAGCAGTCATCCACCAGAATGATCTGAAAGGGTTTCAGGGTCTGCTTCCTCAGAGAATCAAGGCAACTGCCCAGTGTAGATTCTGCATCGAAAGCCGGAATCACCACAGAGATATCTCTTACTCTTTTCAGGATACCCGCCTTCGAAAAAGTTAATTTAAACCTCTGACCCGGAGCTCATAATATACAGGTACCGATGATAACCAAGGGAACGTCTGCGGGAAAGGATTAACACCAGAGGATAGATATCGTATATTTTCTCTCTGCCGCGGAATTACCCGCTGCTTTCGGCTTGAGAACAGGGAAAGAAGTTCGTAAATTGAAAATAGTCCTCTTGACCATGCCCGCTGTCTGGGAACAGGATCAGCATGATTTCATGAATGTCCGGCGCTTTCCCTTCAAATGGCTGTCAATAAAACCTCTGGTAAATGTTGTTCCGTCCCCTTCTCTTCTGTACCTTGCCCCGTTTCTAAAAGAGGATGGTCATGAAGTAACATACATGGAAGGCCTCTTCTACTCCCTTGAAAAAATGATAGATAAGCTAAACGAGATAAACCCTGAAATAATCGGAGTGACCCTTACCAGTGTAGACTGGGAAAACTCCCGTTGGATGCTGAACAAGCTGAAGAAGAATTTTCCGGAGATACTCATCGTTGCCGGAGGTATCCATCCCACACTCTGGAAAGAGAAGTGCTTTGACGAGTGCAGCGGAATAGACGTACTGGTCATAGGTGAGGGAGAGTACACCATGCGTGAAATAGCCGCGTGCGTGCAGAGCGGAAAAGCACTCGATGAGGTGAGCGGTCTCATGTTCAACAAGGGCGGTCTCCTGATTGAAACCGACCCGAGGGGCGTAACGGAAGACATCGATTCTCTACCCTTCCCATCCCATGAACTTGTTGATATACCGTCCTATATCCCATCCCCGACTTTCTACAAGAGTCTGCCCCATGCTAATATCATCGGAGCAAGGGGGTGTCCCTATCAATGCACATTCTGCCATACCGACAGACATGTTCGCATGAGGTCGGCATCGAATATTGCGGACGAAATAGAAATTCTTTACAGAGATCACGGAGTTACCGATATAGCGTTCTGGGATGATACTTTCACCCTTTCAAAGAAAAGGGCGATGGCATTCTGTGCGGAAATGATAGAGAGGAATATTCAGGTCAACTGGGCGGTCAACGCCAGGGTCGACAGCATAGATAGAGAACTGCTGGAGGAAATGAAGAGAGCCGGCTGCTGGAGAGTTCTGTACGGCATTGAATCCGGGGTACAGAAAAACCTGGATACCCTTAAGAAGGGGACAACTATCCAGCAGATTCAGAATGCCGTAGAACTAACGGCGGATGCGGGAATAGAAGCTTACGGCACTTTCATGTTCGGCATTCCGGGTGAGACCTACGAAGAAGGACTTCACACAATCGATTTCGCCTGCTCTATACCGCTGGATTTCGCTGTCTTTGTCAATCTTACACCGCTTCCCGGTACCGAAGTGTACGAAGACCTTCTTTCGGGCAACATCACTCCTGCAAAATTCACAGAGAACAGATTCAATTTCAAGAATGTATCCTTTGTTCCCGAAGGCATGACGGAAGAGCAGATAAGGTATCTCATTCAAAGGGGGCACCGGCAGTTTTACATGAGACCCGGGCTGATATGGAAAAAGATAAGGAGCATAAGAAGCTACTTTGACCTTTCGAAATACGTGAGGGGATTTCTGCTGATCGCCACTTCGAAGTACAGTAAACAGCCGGAATTGCAGGGGGAAGATGCTTCAAGCCATGGAATTTGATCAGAGTGAGTAAACTTACACTGATCCGCCCCCCGGTAGTCCACCTGAAAAAGGATTTTTACGGGAGTATTCCCGGGATTCCATCAGGACTCGCCTACCTGGCCGCCAGCGTAAGGGAATCCGGTTACGATGTTGAGATAATCGATGCCTATGGCGAAAGACCACATCGTTTCTACACCTTCCGAAACCGCTTTCGAGCCAGAGGTCTTACTCCATCTGAGATAGCTGACAGGGTGCCGGATGACTCCATTCCGGGAGTTTCCGTACACTGCGCCGGAGAGCATTCCATGTGCATGGAGATCGTCCGGGAACTGAAGAGAAGAAATAAGGACAGACCTGTTATCGTCGGCGGTTACCACACGACTTTCGTACCGGAGGAATTCATAAAAGCTGGAGCGGATTACGTGGTCCTGGGCGAGGGAGAAAAGCGCGTTCCCGCCCTTCTATCCTATCTTGAAGGCAAAACAGAACTCAGTTCTCTTGAAGGCCTTGTTACCCCGGAATTATTCGTAGACAGGAAAGAGAAGTACACAGTTGATATGGATTCTCAGCCGTTTGCCGCTGTTGACCTGCTCCCTCTGGAAAACTACTGGAAACTCGGCTATGGACACGGTCCAGCCATGCGCGGTGTCCGGTACATGAACATTCTTACATCCAGGGGGTGTCCTTACAAATGCTCATTCTGCCAGGCGCCCCAGATGAGCGGCGGACACTGGCTTGCCAAAAGCACAGGCAGGGTTCTTGAGGAGCTTCAGTTCTACATAGACAGATACGGGATAAGAGATTTCCATCTTCAGGACGAGAATTTCGCAATAGACAGAAAGCGGGTTGAGGGCATCTGCAGGGGCATCCTCGATCGGGAGATGAACATTACATTCTGTTTCCCCTCCGGACTGAAAATGGAAACACTTGATGAAAAGCTGCTTGAGCTTCTTGCGGAAGCCGGCTGCAGATATTTCTCCCTGTCCCCTGAATCCGGTTCGACACGAGTTCTGGCGCTTATGAACAAGACAGCTGATATCGAACGGGTGCCCACACTCATCAAAAAAGCATTCGACCTGAGGATTTCGACCTGCTGCTTCTTTGTGGCTGGAACTCCGGGGGAGATACCACCGGACAGAAAGGAGACAAGGGCATTCATAAGAAAACTCGCTAGAACAGGCGTGGATGAAGTTGTAATGCCTATAATGACTCCATTTCCCGGGACACCATCGATGGAGAGTCCGGAACTGCAGGGGTTCTCCGAGATAGACGAACTCTGCTTTTCGCCTGTATGGAGAAGTGATTACAGAAAACTGGACAGGTTCCGCAAGTGGACTTATCTGCATTTCTACCTGACCAGGATAGTCTATCATCCGCTGGGCTTTATAGGAATGCTCGGTCGAATCCTGAGCGGAAAGTGCCGGACTAAAGGAGAAATGACAACAAGACGGCTTGTCATTGATCTGTACGACAGATTCCTCAGGAAGAAACCTTAACAACCCCTCTGTGTCCGGCATTAGCACATACGTATCTGCCTCCCTTTACATTAGTGGTATAAGCCATAAGAATATGAATAGGCGGTAGAGCACCGCCACGCAAACCGGAAGGAATTCCGGGACGCAAAGCCACGGATCCAAAGCCGCTTCGGGGGAAAGCGGAAGGACAGCCGGGTTACCGTTTGACTCAATGCAAACCGGAGGAGACTCCGGGACGCAAAGCCACGGGTCCGAAGCCCGGGAAACCGGGAAGGACAGCCGGGTTACCAGACGTCTGCGCGGGGAAACCCAGCGGATTGAGGAGGTGCTCAAGATGAGGTTGATACCATTAATACTGGTAGCGCTTCTACCGTCGGTAATGCTGGCCAGCGTAACCGTATCTTCCTGCCCTGCCGATGCTGAATGTTTTGTCAGCATCGCCAGAGAGGCAATGGTGGATGGGAACTACGTTACCGCTTTTGCGATGTACGAATGTGCTCTCCGAAGAGATCCCCGCTCTTTAGAAGCCCTTGCGGGCCGTCTTATGGCCATGGCTTTTATGGTGGAGCGTAATTCTGCATCGCCGATCCTGGTTACTTCACGCTGACCTTAGCGTTCCGCGGGTGCAAGGGGCGGGCTTTTTGCCCGTCCCGCCGGAACAGCCGGTTAACCCAGAACTTCTGTTCCGGCCCTGTCTGACAGTACCTTCGGCAATACAACTTGCCCCGATTCCGTCTGACAGTTCTCAATAAGGGCAGCCATGATCCTTGGAAGGGCTAATCCCGAGCCGTTGAGAGTATGGACGTGCTGAGGTTTTCCTCCGCCTGCGGGCCTGTATCTGATGGAGCTTCTTCTGGATTGAAAATCACGGAAATTTGAGATAGAGGAGACTTCGAGCCACTTTTCCTGTCCGGCCGACCACACTTCGAAATCGTAGCATTTCGCGGCGGCGAAGCTCAGATCACCTGTTGCCAGAAGTGAAATCCTGTACGGAAGGTTCAATACTTCAAGCATCCTTCCCACATGGCCTGTCATTTCCTCAAGAGCAGCCTCAGAATTCTCCGGTTTGACCATCCGGACCATTTCGACTTTTTCGAACTGATGAACTCTGTTAAGCCCCCTGGTATCCTTGCCGTAGCTGCCCGCTTCCCGCCGGAAACAGGGAGAGTAACCGAAAAGCCTGACGGGTAGCTCCTTCTCCGGCAGTATTGAATCGCGGTAAATATTCGTAAGGGGAACTTCTCCTGTAGGCACAAGAAAGAGGTCGTCTTTCTCGATATGGTACATATCATCTTCAAGTTTCGGGATCTGTCCTGTGGCTGTCATGCTCTCCCTGTTCGCAATGAAGGGCATCCATATTTCCTCCATTCCCGAAGAAGAGTGGAAATCCAGCATCCAGCTTATGAGAATCCGCTGCAGCCGGGCTGCCCAGCCCCGCAGAAGGATGAAGTTCGATCCTGCTATCGATCCCGAAGCATCCCTGTCCAGCAGTTCACCAAGGATATCCCAGTGAGCACGGGGGTCGAAGGTGAAAGAGGGCTTTTCTCCTGCGGATTTGATAATGGTGTTGAAAGTATCATCACTTCCGATTGGAACATCCGGGTCCGGAATGTTCGGAAAATAGAGTTCCAGTTCCTTCATACGGGCATCTACAGCATCGAGATCTTTCTCAATGCCGGCAAGCTCTATCCCTGTTTCCCTGCTTTTGAGTACCTGTGTATCCGCTGTCTTTCCCTCCTTTTTCAGGGAAGAGACTTCCCTGGAGAGCTCATTTCTTCGCCTTCTGAGGGTTTCGGTCTCACCAAGCAGCCCGCGTCTTTTTTCGTCAAGTTCCAGCCATTCATCGATCGGGCAGGGCTCTCCCTTGTTCTTCGCAGCTGCCCTTACTCTGTCCGGTTCTTTTCTGAGAACAGCCCTGTCGAGCATAATCAATCTCCCTGCTGAGCTCTGAATAAGATCATAAATGGGGTACGAATACAAACAGGCCTACCGCGAGCGCCCCGACCGCCGCGAGGAGTACGGAGGCTGCTGCCAGGTCCTTCGCCTTCCGGACGGAATCGTGCCACTCCGGTGCCGTATGGTCTGCCAGAAATTCCAGAGCACTGTTCATGGCTTCAGCAGAGAGAACCATTCCGACTGCCAGAGCAATGAGAGCCCATTCACCCGTACTGAGGTTCACGATTATTCCGGCTGCAATAACCAGGACAAGAGCAATCAGATGGATTCTGGCGTTCATCTGTGTTGCCAGAAGGGTTCTTATGCCTCCCAAAGCGTATTTGAAGCTTCTGAGTCTGTTTTTCATATCAGAAATATACTCCAAATCCTTCCAAATTGCTCCATCTGATTCCCAGGGCTGGCTGAATCTGCTGACCGGAAACCGAAGCATCTTCATGTGCCAGCACTACAGCAAGCCCAATAGCCGTTCCAATTGATGCCCCGGCGATCACATCCGAAGGGTAGTGCTTTCCAAGCGTGACACGCGAAAGGGCTGTAAAAACGGCAACTGCTGTTGCCGGGATACCGCAGCCGGGTCCGTAACTGTCCCACAGGATTACCGCCGCGCACGCAGTGCTCGAAGCATGTCCAGAAGGAAAACTGCGGGTATTGCTTCGGTCGGGTCTTGTTCTGCCTGATGCGAGTTTCAGCACGCCTGTAATGCCGTATGTCAGAAGAAGCCCCTCTGTGAGCATCTGTCCGGTCTCTTCGGTGTCTCTGTCATCGAAGACCGCGCCGCTACCCCACACAAAGGCGGAAGCTCCGAGAAGGGGAAGCCCGAAAGCTATGTCACAAATTTCTGAGCAGTTCTGAAGACATCCCTCTCCCATAAAACCCTCATAACCCTCGCTGCTTTCAAGCAGGAATGCTCCTGCCGTAAGAGCACCGCCCAGCCCAATGGCCCCCAGCGGTTGTGGTGAGAGCAGATGATGAATATCCTCCGACATGAAATGGACGAAATCACCGGCAGTTACGCAGGAGAACAGGAAAAAGATCGATACAGAGAAAAGCAGACCCCGGGGCCGCTCAGCCCTTATCGCCATAGAAGTCCTTGATGGTTTGGACAACCTCAGTTAGTTCTTCCTCTGTCAGTTCTCCGAAGACCGGGATGGAAAT
>QNDS01000058.1 GCA_003644925.1 Candidatus Fermentibacterota bacterium | reverse complement strand
TCGGCTCCGGTCGGCCTTATCAGACCTAGCTCCCATTTAATCTCGCTGCTTACGTCTGGGAACGGGGCTTCACAGCCAGCTTTCCTTCTTCCGCCCAGCCCCCGAAAGGAAAGCTATTCCGGGGAGGACGGCTGCTCCTGTTATTCGGAACAGCGTGCCGTATTTATGCGGCAGTTATTTCTATCCGCCAGTTTAACGAGGCAGCGGATACCTCGACATGCAACCGTCAGACCGCTTCTGAACCCGTCGATACCTGTCGCCCCCGCAGTCTGTAACACACAATGTAATTATGGGACTCAAATAGAATCTGTCAACCCCTTGTACAACATGGGACTTGCTAAATACCCAAAATTGAGTTATTAAATTGGTTCTTATTTGAGTCATATCAATACAATTAGGAGCTGAGATATGTCCTGGAAATGTGATATCTGTGGTAAAGGGCCTTCAGTTGGAAACCGGGTCAGCCATTCTAACAGACATACAAAACATGTCTGGAAACCAAACCTTCAGAATGCAAGGATACTGGTTGATGGTAAACCGAAAAAAGTTAAAATTTGTACCAGTTGTCTTAAAACAGGTAAATTTCAGAAAGTCTAACTGGGGTTTCAGGTTAAGAAAAGCGGGAATGATCTACATTCCCGCTTCTTCATATTAAATAAATAAATCGGATCTAATCAGAATCTTCTTGTTCTGATTCCTTCTCCATATCTTTCAATCTATTCTGATTGAGAGTAAATGATGCGTGATATTCCCTTGCAAGCCTCGTATGACCGAAGCCCATATTCAGGAAACTCCATTCGAAAGAAGTATCAGGATCGATGTCTTCCAGAACCCATTTGATGTTCACGCCGGCTTTCTTGAAAGCGGTATTCCATCCCACACCGGAAAGCTTCTCTTCAAGGGCAGTGCTCGTTCGGTGATCTCCCCTTGCAAGAAGAGCTCTGATATGAGACTCGCGCGGGTCGCCGAATCTGACCGTAACTTTCTTTATCTTCCTGAACTTTGGCTCGAGATGTTCTATCCACTCCCTGAGATACGTGGGAGCAGCCATCGAAGTCCATTGAAATGCAGTCCATGGTTTTGGTATGAAGGGATTTATATCAACACGGATTGGAAGAGATGTTCGGGCTCGTACCTCTTTTACGAAATCAATCATTGAGATTCTATCCGCATCAGTTTCGAAGGGTAAACCAATCATGAAATATATCTTGATGGTTTTCACAGTATTATCATATTCCTTCTCTATAGATTCAAACAGCTGACTGTTTGTGAGTTTCTTTCCAATAACTCTCCTTAGGGAATCAGTTCCCGTTTCGGGAGATAGTACGATGGATTTCTCACTGAGGTCATCCGGGACCTCATTTGAATGAATCTGGTCCTCATATTTATTTGAGCAGAATATAATCTCAAGATTCCGGTTTTTAGCTGCCTTTATGACTTTGCGGATATCAGGATAGGATCTTGGAGAACTGCCTAGAAGAGCAAGCTTGCTGATGTCTGGTAGCTTTGCAATAGTACTTTCCAGATCTTCAAGTTTGCACTCTCTATATGGAAGACTGACATATCCAGGCTGACAGAACTTGCAGTTGAAAGAACATCCCCTTGATATCTCCAGCATTGATACATCACTATTTATACAATCGGGAGAATGAATGAAGGAAGTCATCCCCATCCCGTCTGAACCTGCCCACTGACGCATAATCGAGCTTACTTTGCCAGGTATTTCATGTACGGAAGGAATGTATATTCCAGGCAGAGTGGCAAGCCTCCGAAGGATCTTTCTTTTCGATGCACCCTGCGCACCAAGGCTTTTTATCGTATCCAGAACTGGTCCCATTGATGGTTCGGTCTCCCCTATTACGAAGGCATCCATGAAAAAGGAAAGAGGCATGGGATTTGCAGTAACAGGTGTTCCTCCTGCAATAACCAGAGGCCATTTACTGATTCTTTCTTCATTCCTCTGCTCAATATCGGAAAGCTTCATCATCTCCAGGATTCTCAGATAATCATCCTCGCTGGTAGCTGCAAAAACAAGCAGATCACACTGTTTTATAGATTTGCCAGTTTCAAGTGTTATTGAGGGATTCCCGTATCTGCTTCTCCAGTGGAATTCATCTTTATCGGGATAAAACGCTCTCTCACAGCAGGTTTCCGGCCAGGAAGCCAACTGTCTGAAAAGACTCTGGAATCGAAGAGAAGACATTGCATTGCGATATTCGCTGGGTGAAGCCAGGATTATTTCAAAGACACCTTGCTTTGATACGGTATGAGTACATGTTTCGTTATCCAATAGCCTGCGTCGACGTTCATCATAGTATTCGGCTGCAGGTTTTCTGCTCATTGATGTCACCCTCCATTGTTAGATGCGGGTAATATACGATAATGAAACGCTTACCGCTAGATGATGTTACTATATGCTTGATACAATAGTAGTTACATTACATCAAGGTGTCTCCATCTAACTTCTGAAGAATGGCGGGTGCTTTTTCCTTTCCTCCTTTCCACCGTTTCTGTTACCTCCAAGAATAAAGGGAACTCTATCCCGCTCAATCTCTCTTGCGGGACTCTTACCTTTCAGACCTTCAAGTAATCTCGTGTCCTCTGAATCGATATCCATCTCTTCAACCTCGCCGAAGCCTGTTGCGATTACAGTCACTTTCAGTTTATCACCCATACTTTCAACAATACTGGTTCCCAGCGATACATCAGCCTGCGGTCCTACAGCCTTTGTAACGATCTCCACCGCTTCGTGGAACTCAGCGAATTTCATACTTGAAGAAGCCTGAATACTTACAAGAAGCGACTGTGCACCCTCGATCGATACATTCTCCAGAAGCGGGTCCGATATGGCTCTGCTCGCAGCTTCGGTAGCACGGTGCTCACCGTTGCAGCAGCCCGTACCCATCATTGCGCCTCCACCGGTGGTAATAACCTTCTTGATGTCCTGAAAATCAAGGTTCATAAGACCGGGAGATGAGATTATGTTCGCTATGCCCTCTACAGCATCTTTGAGAGTCCTGTTACCTCTCTCCAGAGCATTTGACAGCGTCTCATCATCACCGGCTTCACGACGCAGACTGTCGTTAGGGATGACGATAAGAGTATCAACTTCCTTTCTCAGTGCCGATATGCCCTGCTCTGCTCTGTTTTTCTTTACAGAACCCTCGATCTCGAAGGGTCTGGTTACAACTCCGACTGTAATGGCATTGAGATCCCTTGCGATGCGAGCCACGACTGGAGCTGCTCCTGTACCTGTTCCTCCCCCCATGCCCGCAGCAATGAAAACCATGCTGCAATCCTGGAGACTTTCTTCGATCTCATCTCTGCTCTCTTCAGCGGAACTCTCACCTGTTTCCACATTTCCGCCAGCCCCCAGACCTCCGGTAAGCTTCGGACCGAGCTGCACTTTCAGATCCGGTTCACAGTTCTGAAGTGCCTGAAGGTCAGTGTTCAATGCGATGTACTCAACTCCGATGATGTCAGCGTTCAGCATCCTGTCAATTGCGTTGCATCCGCATCCGCCGATACCAATAACGACTATCTTGGGTTTGCCGTGAAATTCCTCGGCCACATCAACTATCTGGAGCCTGGGACCTTCCTCTTGCGATATCATATTTCCTCCCCTGTTCATTATCTCAGTTTCCTTATCAATCCTTTTAATCGCTGCGCTGCAATGCCAAGCGGGTTTGTTACTCTTCTCTGCTCGTATTCGTTCTCCTCTTCATGTGAAAGCAGTACAAGTCCTACAGCGTTTGCATATTCAGCATTTCCTATTAAAGAAGAGGACATATCTACCCCGGCTGGACTTCCAACTTCAACGGGTATACCAATGATCCTTGCGGCTATGCTTGTTAATCCTCTGAGGTAGGACGTTCCGCCTGAAAGAACTATTCCCGCAGGCAGATCCGATTCCTGTATTCCGGCCTGCTTGAGTTCACAGAGAATGTCTCCTATAAGATTACCTGCGCTTCTATATGCGATTTCATTTACTGCTTCATCCGTAATCGGGATCGTACTCCTCCCACCAAAAGAACTCACTGTTATTTCCGTGTTATCCGGTTTTGATTTGCGGGTCAGGTCGATGTATTCCGTTTTCAATCTTTCAGCTTCGTATCTTGGAATGCGAATCGCCTGCAGAGCTCTCGTTATCGATTCCCCCCCGCAGGGAATAACTGCAAGATGAGCCAGGACACCTGAATGGAATACCGCAATGTCGGTTGTTTCGGCGCCTATATCTGCAAGCACTACCCCAATTTCCATTTCATCCGGAGTCAGAACGGATCTCGCAGACGCAAATGCTGAGGGATAGAGCTCCGAGACATTCTTTCCCGCATCACGGATCACCTGTTCAAGGTTAAGAACTGCAGTTCTGTCAGCGGTTACCATGTAGATGTCCGCTGTAAGTCTCTCCGCACGAAGACCGACAGGAGGCCGCAGAAGCCTGCTGGAACCATCTATTGTATATCCGCATTTCTCCGTCCGGAGAACCATGGATTCCCTTGGCAGCTTGATCAGCTGTGCAGTTTCTGTTGCATCTTCAATATCCATCCAGGTCACTTTTCCGGAAACGAATTCATCCTCACGTTCCACGTTTACAGTTCCTCTGCCTGGAAATCCTCTTACATGGGATCCGCTTATGGATACGGCAGCTTCAGCTATCTTCCATGATGAAAGTGATTCAGCCTCTTCTATAGCCGCGGATACCGCCTGGGCAGCACCCGGAAGGTCCACGATCACACCCTCGATCACACTGCCTGAAGTGGGCGCCTTACCTGCACCGGTTATGTGGAGTATCCCCTCTTCATCGACCTCCGCTACGACACAGATGACATTCTTGCTGCCGACATCAATTCCGGCATGGATCTCAGGATTCATATTTCACCCCCCACAGATGCTGAGTTTACCTGCGCTTTTCTCAGAACAGCCTGATCTGAATACCTCATATCCACCTGATACCAGCCTTCGGAAGTTGACATCGAAGACGCAAGCTGCTGATAACCAGCCCATCTTTCGGAAAACCGGTCATTACCAAGAAGTACTTCGTACCCATCGCTGACGAATACAGATAATCCTCTGTCCGCATATTTGAATGAAAGAGAATCATGCTGCGTATCAGAAGCCCCGAACCACACAGCAAGCGCCATCGAAACCACCGGGTCTATTCCCTCCCGTGATTCAACAACAGGCAGGCTATCCGTAATGAATCGAGGCGGAAGAACCTCCCCAATGGAGGACACTGCTGAAACTCCCGATGAGTCACTGACCGCAAAAACGGGTTCCGATATCCTCAGCTCAAGTATGAGAGAGGTGAAAAGTACCCGACTTACATGCGCGGAATCAATACCGGGAATATCAGACAGCATATCCTGCAGTTCATCTGTATCTATCTGCCAGATGGATGTCCCGAACATGGGTCCCACCACCTGACAGATCGCAGAGGAGTCTGCTTGCCGTACACCTCTTATCCGCACTGTATCCAGATCAAAAGCACCTCCCCGCTCGAACCATCTGTATCCCATGGCGAGAGCAAAAACGATGAGCCCTGAACCGAGCAGCAACCAGAATGCGGTCCTCCCACGATCCTTCATTCAGCATCCTCCACTAGTCCCCTTGCAAGTGGATCAATACTGCCGGCCCCCATGAAGACTATTACTTCTGCTTCCATCTCCAACAGGAGTTTCCTGACATCGGCGGGTTTGCATAACCTGCAATTACCGCCTGCTCCTGCTGATGCATCAACCACCAGCCTGCTGGTTACGCCTGGTATCGGTTTCTCTCTTGCTGGATAAATAGGCAGAACAAGCACATGATCAGCCCTGCTGAGTGCCATGCCTGCAGCCTCATACTGGATTGCGGTTCTGGAATAGAGATGCGGCTGAAAAACAACGACAGTTTTTCCATCTGTCAGCTGGGATACCCCCTGGAGGGCAGCTTCGATCTCATCTGGATGATGAGCGTAATCAGACAGGACTACTGCTGAACCAAGCGTTCCAATCCGCTCAAGCCTTCGCGATACTCCCGGAAATGATTCAAGTGCTCGTACCGAATCTGCAGTTTCAACACCTGCTGTTGATGCGAGAGCAATAGCTGTCTCTGCATTCCTCAGATTGTGATTCCCCGGAAGAGGCAGATACCCATCAATACCATCGATCATGTATTTCTGCTGCCATTTGTCAGCTTCTTGAAGTCTGCAGAACACTGAACCTTCAGGCCCGGTTGTGATTACATTTCTTTCAATTCTTCCGGCCCATTTCGCCAGATCTCTGTTAATGAAAGGAACAATTGCGGTTCCCCCCGGACGTGTCATTTCAAGGAATACCCCGAATGCAACCGACAGCGCTTCAGGAGTACCGTAGCACTCCAGATGCTCTATTGCGAAGGATGTAACAGCTGCAGATACAGGCCTCAATCTGAGGAATGCTCTGTCATATTCATCGGCTTCAACAACCGTCAGTCTGGATCCGGGCCTGTAATTCCCGCCCCATGCACTTACTGCCCCGCCAACCATAACCGTCGGGTCATGCCCGGTTTCCTGAAGTATCCATCCTGTCATGGCAGTTGTGGTAGTTTTACCGTGGGCACCGGCTACTGCCAGCAGGTGAGAATCATTGGCGAGTTCGGCAAGAGCTTCGCTTCTCCGCAAAACGGGAATCCCTCTGTCTCTTGCGCTGATGATCTCAGGATGATCGAAAGGAATGGCGGCACTGAAGACGACCCTGTCAGAATTTTCAATATGAGTCGGGTCATGTCTATCCGAAACGGCTATCCCTGCGTCAAGCAATTCGGCTAGGTTTTCACCTGGACTTCTATCGCAGCCACTGACTTCATAACCGCGATATCGGTACCAGAGAGCCAGAGAACTCATTCCACTGCCGCAGATCCCAATGAGATGCACTCTGCGGGCCATTATGAACCCCCCTCTGCACTGCTGAACACGATCTCCGCGATAGTGTCTGCCGGGTTCACAGGCATTATTTCCTCCAAGGCTGTTTTCATGCTCTGAATCATCCGCTTATCCTCAAGCAGACCGCTTATGATGTTCCATAGAGCGGCAGTATCGATGCTGTCCTGAAGGGAAAGGAGAGCTCCCCCCCGATCGACGATTTCAAGAGCATTCCACTTCTGATGATCGTCAGCTGCAAATGGGTAGGGTATGTAAACAGAGGGGATTCTGAACCATGTCAATTCAGCAACAGTCATCGCCCCCGAACGGGCCACCGCTAAATCAGCAGCGGAGTAGAGAAGTGCCGGATCATCCACAAAATCGATGACCTGGATCATCTGGAGATCGGATGATTCTTCAATTATTCTTTCCCTGTCTCTGCTGCCGCACTGAAGCAGGACGTATACGTTCTCCGGAGCCCCGAGAGCTGTATCATTTATCGCTCTGGCGCCCTGGCTGCCACCAAGGAAAAGTACAACTGGAACGCCACCTGGAATATTCAGTTTCTCTCTTGCATAATCTCTATCGTATTTCTGAAGTGATTGCCTGACAGGGTTTCCTGAGTAGATAGCACTTCTTCTGAAACCGGAAACGGCCGAGGTGAAACCTGTAAGCACTTTATCAGAAAACCGGGAGGCCAGTCTGTTCGCCCTTCCGGGAATACTGTTCGACTCATGTATTATTGAGGGAATACCCAGGGTGCGCGCGGCAATAACCGGAAAAAAGGATGGATAGCCGCCCGTAGCAAAGAGTACGGAAGATCCCAATCTTCTGAGCAGTTTCCTCGTCCTGAAGAATTCCCGCACTGCCCGCAGAGGCAGGAGCGCAACATCCAGTATACCCCTGTCGATCCGTGGAGGGTTCAGTATGTGTACTGTATCTCCGAATTGCTGATACATTCTCCTGTCAACAGGTCGGGGTGTTGCAATGAAATCGATATCTGCATCCGGACACCTCTCCCAGATAGCCTCTGCAACGGCAATTGCAGGACTGATATGACCGCCGGTACCTCCACCTGATATGGCAACTCTCATCTTCTTGTCCCTTCACTGGCAACTCTGGATACGATTCCCAGAGTTCCGATGGTAACCATGAGATTCGACCCTCCCCATGACACAAGCGGGAGCGGCATACCGGTGGACGGGAATATTCTTGTAACCACTCCCATATGAATGAACATCCCCAGAGCAATCGAGGCGATCAGGCCTCCTGCAACCAGGTAACCGAACAGGTGATCAGCGTTCTGGGCAATGGTCCATCCGGACAGCAGCAGCAGGAGCAGCAAAGTGAGTATCAGAAGAACACCGGCAAATCCGGACTCCTCTCCTATCACAGCGAATATGTAATCTGAGAATGCTTCAGGCAGAAAGCCTCTCTGCTGCCTGCCCCTGCCGATGCCCCTTCCCATTATTCCCCCGCTTCCCAGAGCGATACAGGCTTGCTCAGGCTGATAAGTTGACGCCTGTGCCGCGTCCCCCGGAGAAAACCAGCTGACCAGTCTTACTCTGCGGTACTCGGACGAAAATACGACCACAGAAGCCATCGCGAGCATAAGAAGGAAAAGAACCAGCATATCCTTGAACCTGGATTCGGCCAGAAAAAGAACAGTGACCATCACAATGAGAATGTACATTCCTCCGGCAAAATCCGGTTGAGATGCGACCAGAGCCGCAGGGATAATGCCAAGAACCGCAAGCCAGACAACACCGATACCTGTCCTTGCGCGGATGACACCATCGGAAACAAGAGAAGCTGCCAGTATCACATACGCAATTCGAACAATCTCTGAAGGCATTATCCGGAAACCGCTGAAAAGAACCAGCCATCTTGCTGATCCGTTGATCACAGGTGCCCAGTGCGTACCCCTCAGCAGAATCAGAGTTACCAACATCACTATGGATACCCCATAGAGAACAGGAGCGGCTTTCTTCAGCTTTCGGGGCGGGATCAACCAGGCTACTACTCCAGCAGCAATTCCAATGAGAACCTTCTTGATGTGGGATAACAGGAAGATCGTGCTTGATTCCGAATTCGTAAGCAGCAGGGACTTAAACGAGCTTGCGGTGAATACTGCCAGAGTCCCGAGAATCAGCAGCATAACTGCTGAAATAATCATGATATTCCGGGCTCTGGGCGGATTAATAATTGTCAAACTAAATCCTCCACGAGCGTGCGGAAGTGCTCCCCCCGCTCTTCAAAACTGCCGTACTGGTCAAAACTTGCACATGCGGGGCTGAGCAGGACAATATCTCCATTCACAGATTGATCTAATGCTCTTTTCAGTGCATTATCCAATGTACCCTCCGTGAAAACCGGTGCAGTGCCGGACCAGCAGCGCTCCAGCATATCTGAAGCATCTCCTATAAGAATGAGTACTTTAACCCGATCTGCTATTAGATCTCTGAGCTGGCCGTAATCAGTTTCCTTGGCAAGCCCCCCGGCGATCAGTACGATCGGTTCGGGAATACTTTTCAGAGCAACGTTAAGAGAATCCGGATTCGTGGATTTTGAATCGTTCACAAACGAAATGCCGTGGTATTTTCTTACCATTTCGATTCTATGAGGGACACCTGGAAAAGACTCCAGCCCCCGGACCATCTGTTCAACCGAAAGCCCGGCCTTACCCGCAAGACACACAACTGCCAGGGCATTTGAGAGATTGTGAAGGCCTGATAGAGAAATGTCTCCCGCATCGATCACAAATCTGCTGCTTTCCGAATCAGAATAGTAAATGGAATTTCCCTCGGAAAAGGCACCTGCTTCAAGGCTTTCTCCAATACCGAAGTACCATTCAAGTCCGGAGGTTCTCCCGGCGAGAGGTATTGACCCGCGATCATCCCTGTTAAGAATAAGCAGATCATTGTCATGCTGATTCATGAATATCCTGGCCTTGGCGTTAATGTATCCATCAATAGTTCCATGACGCTGAAGATGATCGGGTGTGATGTTGAGTATTGCCGCAGCCAGAGGGCGGAAGGATTCTATGGTCTGCAGTTGATAACTGCTTACTTCCAAACAGATGAAATCGGCATCAGGATTCTCTATAATCGCCCTGCAGAACGGATAACCGGTGTTACCTGCAACGGATATATTCAATCCTGCTTTTCTGAGCGTATATCCCAGCCATTCAGTGGTGGTGGTTTTTCCATTGGAACCGGTAATTGCCAGCACAGGGATATCAGTATTGCAGAAAGCAAGTTCGATCTCGCCTATGACCGGAACGCCGAGTTCTCTTGCTGCCAAAGGCAGCGGAGATTCGGGGTCAATGCCCGGGCTTATTACGAAACCGTCCAGACCATCCAGACAACCTCTCATATCATCCCCGGTCACAATCCGGTTGCAGCGGCAGCACTCCTGAGTCCGAATACTCCAATCTCTTTACCACCGTCGGTCCAGTATCCCATATTATTACCTGATCTTCAATGTAGTTAATCCCAGAAGTCCCAGGATCGCGGCTATTATCCTGAATCGGACAACAACTTTACTTTCCATCCACCCGCAAAGCTCGAAATGGTGATGGATAGGGGCCATACGAAAGATTCTTTTCCCTGTTCTCTTGAACCAGGCTACCTGCAGAACAACACTGAATACCTCCACAACGAAAATGCCGCCAACAAGAAAAAGAAGAAGTTCATTCTTTGTTACTACTGCCATGGATCCGATAGCGCCTCCGAGAGCGAGAGAGCCCGTATCACCCATGAAAACCGATGCTGGAGGTGCATTGAACCAGAGGAAACCAAGGCATGCTCCTGCCATAGCCCCTGCGAAAATGGATACCTCCCCCACTCCGGGCAGGTAGGAAAACTGCAGGTAATCAGCAAAATTCACATGTCCGAGAAGGTATGCCATCAAACCGAATGTCAGGATCGATATCAGGCTGACCCCTGTCGCGAGCCCGTCCAGACCATCGGTAAGGTTGACCGCATTGGCGGTTCCGGCAAGCACCAGCGCGACAAACACAATGTAAAAGAGCCCAAGATCAAGCCTGATGTCCTTGAAAAACGGAACTGTCGTCTCAGTCGATGTAATATTAATATCCTCTGAGGATTCCAGATCCACTGTGCGAACCGAAGGCATCAATCTGACATCCGGTGCATCACCGCCGGGTGTTACAGGGCTGAAACAGAGCCATGCGCCAAGAGCGATTCCAATTGTAAACTGCCCTGCCAGCTTATATCTTCCTATCAATCCTTTTGAACAGTGCCTGACCACTTTCAGGTAATCATCCAGCAGCCCGATAAGACCCATCCATATAGTTGAAATGAGCACAACCAGCAGATACCGATTATCGAGCATTCCCCATAGCAGCACAGGGATCAGAACGGATAGAAGAATGAGAAGACCTCCCATGGTAGGAGTACCCTCCTTCTTGAGGTGACTCTGCGGACCATCATCCCGGACGGTTTGACCGATCTGGTGCTTTCTGAGGAATCTGATCACGAACGGGCCTGCAGCGAATGCGATTATCATAGCGGTAACGGTTGCTCCTGCAGCACGGAAAGTGATATAGCCGAACAGATTGAATATTGAAACAGATTCCCTCAGCGGGTACAGTATCCAGTAAAGCATCAGATACCCTCCTCCATGGAACGAACCAGTTCACCCAGTTGCAGCGAATTTGACCCTTTAACAAGGACAGTGCATTCAGAAGAAGCAGCATTCATGAGTATCCTCAGGGCTTCCTTCCAGTCTTCGGCGATAAATACCCTTGTTCTTGAGGCGGCGGCCTTTACAGAATCGTACATTTCCCCTGTCAGGATCATGAAATCCAGCCCGATGCTGTCCGCCTTCTGAAGTATCTCCCTGTGGAAGATGGGCGCATCCGTTCCCAATTCCCGCATATCACCCAGAACTACCCCTCTCCTTCCCTCTATCCCTTCGAGTACAGCAAGACATGCCAGAGTGGAATCAGGATTTGCATTGTAGCTCTCATCAAGGATGGTGATCCCTCCTGCCTTAAGAACCCTGCCTCTGCCCTTTGCTGGAGAAACGCCAGCAATCGCTTCGATCGCTCTTTCGATCTGAACATCCAATGATCGGGCCATCAGTACCGCCGATACTGCATTCATCATATTGTGACTTCCCTCGAACTGAAGTCTCAGTTCTTTCTTATACGGGAAAATGATGTATGTACCGTCTTCCTCTTCAAACCACGCATCACCGCCATCACCGAAATACCTGATGCTCAATCCTGCAGTGTGAGCAGTGCTTTTCAGGATCTCCTCATCTACGGGGATAACGCATAGTCCACCTTGAGCAGTTGTCCTGATAAGTTCGGCCTTTGCTCTCGCTATATCATCAACAGTATCGAAGAACTCCATGTGAGCATGTCCAATATTGGTTACCAGGCAATCTGTTGGAGAAGCTGCATCACCCAGGATCATCAGTTCACCCGCATGGTTCATGCCAAGCTCAAGGATGATGACATCGGGATCCTCTTCCGGAGCGTTCAGAATAGTCAAAGGCATACCCAGATGATTATTCAGATTCCCACTGGTACTGTATACACTGTATCTGCATCTCAGCGCTGCAGAGAGGAACAATCTGGTGGTCGTTTTGCCACTGGAGCCGGTGATCGCTATAACCCTCGAACTTATGTTGCTTCTTCTCCATTTTGCGGCATCAAGAAGAGCCTGCTCAACATTTTCAACAAGAATGACACACTCACGCCTGCTCCCGCGGGAGACTACCGCCATACCATTGTTCCGGAGTACATTATCAACGTACCGATGTCCATCAGTGCTGCCTCCTGCGAGAGCGAAGAACAGGCATCCACTGGTGGAATTCCTTGAATCTATCACTGCGCTTTTCACGATCCTGCCCGCGCTTTCGGGGGCAACCCAGCCGCCGCAAGCGAGAGCAATATCACCCAGACGCATCACTAGGAAACCTCTTTCAATGCTGCAGCGGCTTCCTCGCGGTCATCGAAATGAATTTTCTTCTTCCCCAGTATCTGATAATCTTCATGCCCCTTACCGGCTATGATCACTACATCTCCGGTTTGGGCGATGCTGATTGCAGACCTTATGGCAGTCCGTCTGTCCGGTTCCACAATAACCCGGCACTGAGATTCTGAACTCAACCCTCCTGTGATATCACTGATAATTGAATCCGGTGGTTCGGTTCTGGGATTATCACTGGTAATAAATATGATGTCCGCGATGCTTTGCGCTATGTGTCCCATGAGAGGCCGTTTGGAAGAATCCCTGTCTCCACCTGCGCCAAAGACAGTGATAACTCTGTTCTCAGTCAGTTCCGATGCCTGCCGCAATATTCGCTCCAGTGCATCAGGTGTATGGGCGTAATCAACCGCAACGAGAAAATCCTGTCCCAGGTTTACGGACTGGAATCTGCCGGGCACACCCGGAAAATCTTTGAGGCTTGCCGATGCGGAGATTGGATCGATACCCAGTTCAATCGCTGCCGCCAGAGCTCCTGCAGCATTGAAGATGTTGAATTTGCCGGGGATGTTCATCTCCACAGGAACAG
>QNDS01000057.1 GCA_003644925.1 Candidatus Fermentibacterota bacterium | reverse complement strand
TACCTTCGCCACAGGGACGAACACTGTAAGATGTATCGAAACAAGCAGCGCTGTCATTCTGCCTCTCTTCCATCTGTACTGTCATTGTCACCAGTGTATTGTCCGGTGCTGTTAATAAGCATGGGATCAAGATAGACTTCCCTGCTCGATGCGGCGATCTCAAGAATGCTGTCCCTGGCAGCAACCATTCTCTCTCTGTATATGTCATCGGCAAGACTTCTTACAACCCGGGAAGTATCTTCAAGGGGCCTGATCTCATCCACAAGAAATATGTGCCATCCGTAAACAGTATCAGTGACATCCCCGATGCCTTCAATAACCGCGTGCCCTCTTGGTACTCCATACATAATAAGTTCACCGGCTGTCATGAATCCCAGGTCACCTCCGATACCTGCTTTCTGCCCGATTGAAAGCCGCTCGGCAGTTATCTGAAAATTTTCACCCCATGATAATCTTTCATGGATGGAATCAGCAGTTGCTTCATTGGAAACCAATATCTGGTAATAGTGACGCTCGACCATATAGGCAAGACTGTCTGACCTCATGTATTGGAATACTTCCGAGCTGTCCGGAAATGGTATCCCACTGTATACACTGGCAAGCAGTTCATCCCTCAGGTATAACTGCCTCGCCCTTTCCTGCAGAAGCCTGCTCTTTCTTGTGTTCTCAAGGCCCCGCTCCGCAGCTAAAGCAGCCAGCAGTTCATCCTGGATCCATTCCTCAAGAAGCAGAGGATCGATCCCGATAATTGCAATATCCTCCTGGTAGATCACAGAGCTGTCCACCCTTGCTGCAACAGAACGATCATCCAGTCTGCTGCCGATCTCGGGAAGTTCAACTGAGCTGATCGAAGCAATCCTTCTGTTAATGACAATTACAACAGCAACTGTTACCGTAACAGAAATCGCAGCAAGTATCCAGACGATCAGAGTGAGGTGCTTCTTCGACTTAAAGATGCCCCAGTAACCTTTCAGGATAAAGCACTATGGTGTGATTCAGCTCGAGGATGTCGAGTTCCGCCATTATGGCCTCCTCCTGCATCATCTGCGTAAGCTCCATGGTAACAACTTCCTGAATTTCTTCAAGTGCTGGTTCGGGGGAGAGAAGCTGAGTTTCGATAACTTCGATGATATGGAAGCCTGCGCCGGTTTCAACCACATTGCTGACTTCGCCGTCTTCGAGTCTGAAAGCTGATTCATCAAAAGACATGTAACCCGACTGTCCGCGGGTTATCCAGCCAAGATCTCCGCCATTTTCAGCGCTCGGACCGATGGAGTATTCCAGTGCGAGAGCCGCAAAATCCGAACCTGCACGAATTCTTGCCAGAAGTGAATTTGCAAGATTCTCGTCCTGTATGATGATGTGTCTTACATGAGCACTTTTTCTGTATGTGCTCAGCCATACATTAGCGTAATTCTCGATCTCAAGCCGCGAAGGCTGCATCCCCTCGACGATATTCAACATGAAAGCTTCGAGAAGTATCTGCCTTCTCGCCTGCTCGAGCATTTCTCTAACTACAGGATCGGAATCCAGGCCGCTATTCTCTGCTGCACGAACCATCACTTCTTCTCTGACCCAGGACTCCAGGACCTCTATTGCACTGGCCTCGGAGGATATGCCAAGATACTGAACGTTCTCCTGGCCGCCGATCATTATCAGAACATCATCCCATGTTAACGTAACATCATCAACACTGGCGATAACATCCGCAGAGGCTGCAGCCGGTATCAGTAGGATCAACGCAAAGTACGCAATGAATTTCATTTTTTCCTCCATGTTTCAAAAGTAGTTACAATCTGTAAAATATCCATCGATTCAGACCCGAATACCATGCGTCAGTATTCTCCGCAGCTGAACCGTCAATCTCTATACTGCAGCTGTCCCAGAGTTCCAGAAGACAGCTTTCATCGGGTCAGGCAGCCATAAGTCTAAAGGGCTGCCGCCGCAACACGGAAATATAAGTGATGCCGGGCATACTGAGCCACTTTTCCGGAGAAGGGATCTGATGCCTGTCATTCCCCACTGAGGTATCTAAGGAGGCTGAGAGTCCTGATCACCTTTTCACTGTCCTTCAAACCCTTAAGGTCGATATTCACTACAATCCGTCCTGTTTTCTCCACAGATACGGAAACCTTAAGGTTGTCCGGTGCAGATCTGGATGTTTCCGTACCGGGACTGAAGACCACACGTGCGGCTCTGCCGCTCAGGACAACCTCTTCAATACCCGCCTTTCGGGCCAGATAGCCTATCCTTGCCCTCTGCGCACAATTAAGCACAGATCCCTCCGGTTCACCGAACCTGTCTGAAAGGTAATCTATCCATTCATCGATATCCTTCTCAGAGGAGGCTCTCCACACATTGCGGTAGATCCTGACCCTCTCGGTCACATCAGGCACATACGATGGCGGAATGAACGAATCACCGGGAATTTCAACCCTGACATCCGTATCCGGTCCGGTATCCACTCCATCCAGACGCCTGGCTTCCTGCCTGATAAGATCCTCGAAGAGCGCATACCCTATTGAGATCATCTGGCCATGCTGAGATGCTCCGAGAAGCTCACCGGCACCCCTTATCTCCAGGTCCCGCATGGCTATGTTCCACCCCGACCCGAGCTCGGTGAATCTGCGTATCGCGTCGATGCGATTACCGGCTTCAGGCTTAAGCTTGCTCCTCTGCGGCACTATCAGGTAACAGTAAGCCTGGTGATGGCTCCTTCCAACCCTTCCTCTGAGCTGATACAGGTCTGCAAGGCCGAACATGTGGGCATTATCTATGATGATGGTGTTAACTCTTGGAAGATCCAGTCCGGACTCTATTATCGATGTGCAGAGCAGAATATCGTACTGACCCTCCATAAAGGCATGCATCACATTCTCCAGCTTCCTCGGATTCATCTGACCGTGCCCTACAGCGATCCTCACTTCAGGCAGCAGGGAATGAAGCTTCTCTCGTACGCTCTCTATGGACTGTATCCTGTTATGCACGAAGAATACCTGACCATCCCTCTCGAGCTCCCTCAGAACAGCTTTGGCGATTATTCTGGAGTTGAAGCTCAGAAGCTCCGTATGAACAGGGTACCTGTCTCGAGGAGGGGTTGCGATTATTGAGATATCCCGAAAGCCCGATAAAGCCATATGGAGAGACCTGGGAATGGGGGTTGCCGACATGGCGAGAGTATCAACACCTTTCATCAACTCCCTGAGGTACTCCTTCTGTTTTACTCCGAATCGGTGCTCTTCATCAATCACAAGCAGACCGAGCCTGTGACATCTGATGTCTTTCTGCAGAAGCCGGTGCGTTCCGATGACAATATCAACATCGCCTACAGCCAGTTCCTCAATAGTCACTCGCTGTTCCTGCTTTGTTCGAAACCTGCTGAGCATCTTTACTTTCACCGGGAATTCCGCAAGCCTGTCCCTGAATGTGAAGTAATGCTGTTCAGCAAGGACGGTAGTGGGAACAAGTACGGCAGCCTGGAAACCGGAATCAACCGCCCGGAAAACCGCCCTCATAGCCACTTCCGTCTTTCCATATCCCACATCACCGCAAACCAGCCTGTCCATTGGAGTATCCCTCTGAAAATCCTGCATTACCCTCTGTATGGTCTTCATCTGATCTGGCGTCTCTTCGTAGGGGAAACTGTTCTCAAGAGCGGCCACATGGTGTCCTGGAGATCCGAGAGGTATTCTCTTCATGGCTTTTCTGCCCGCATACAGCGCGGCAAGCCTTCCTGCAATCGCCTTCGCTTTTCTTCTGGCGCTTGATACACGCTTGCTCCAGGATATGCTGCCGATTTTATCGAGCCTGGGCTGCACCTTCTCAGGAGCCATGAATTTCTGTACGGAGCTTATTTCGTCGATTGGCACCAGAAGCCTGTCACCATCCCTGTATTCTATTGCCAGGCAATCCAGTACCGCTCCAGACGTTTCCACCTGTTCCAGACCAGTGAATCGACCGATACCGTAGCGTTTATGGACTATTAGATCCCCCGGAGATACCTCCCCGGCATTCTCAAGCCCGGAGCCGCTTCTGTATTTCCTGATCCGTTCCGGTCTTCTCCTTCCTGACAGCAGCTTTCTCTCAGCCAGTACAACAAGTCCCAGGTCAGGCAGCTGGAAACCCTCCGAAATGGTAAGCACACTTGTATCTATACTTATCTCATCGGGGATCAGCTCCAGGAATGTCTCCTCCTCGGAAGGGGAATCACATAGAACTGCCGTCCTGAAACCCTTTTTGTTCCACTCCTCAAACTGCCTGATCATTTCTCCTCTATGATCCTGGAAACTTACCTGTGGAACGGTTCTGTAATAAACATTGACATTGCTCTGCGGGAATGGATCAAATCTGACTATCCTCCTGCAGGAGTCGAGCTTGCTGCGGATATCTTCCTTCGAGAAGAACTGCCTGCTGAAACTGAATGGGATGTCCCCGGGTGTGTAGTTGTTCATATTGAAGCTCAAAGCATCCTCTATATGCGCCATTATTGAATCAGGATCGGACATTATGAGTGTTCCATCATCGGGTATGTAATCCAGTATGCTGCAGCTGTCATCAAGAAACACAGGCAGATAGTGTTCGATTCCCGGGAAATCGTTGGCGCTCCATAGCTTCTCGCTCAGAGGATGATCTTCGGGAACCACTTCGATAGCCCTGTTCCAGTGATCCGGTGAGAGCATAACCTCTCTTGCAGGCAGAAGCTGGCATTCCTGCAGATTCCTTATGCTTCTCTGGGATCTCTGGTCGAATGAGCGCAGCGATTCGATCTCATCACCAAAGAATTCCAGCCTTACCGGGTTATCCATTCCGTACGTTCCTATATCGACTATACCGCCCCGACGCGCCCATCTTGCCTGTTCCCAGACGCTTCCCTCCTTCTGATACCCGGCGGCTAGAAGCCAGTCCTCAAGCTCTCTTATTGATAACCTCATACCCCTGTAGAGACGGAAGCGGGAGAAATTATCCTTTGCTGGTATTTTTTTGATCAGAGCGGAAGCCGGCATAACCACAAGGCTTCTTCTTTTTCCTGCAAAGAGTTCAGCCATGCATTCCACACGGTCGGATATTACACCTGGATGAGCTGCCTCACCCTCGAATGGAAGGGTCTCGTAGGCCGGGAAATATAGAACATTATCGTCAAGAATACCGCTGAGATCGTCCCTTACGCTCTCCGCGTCAGCTACAGAGGGTGTAACCAGAACGGTGGGGCCTGCAAGCCTGTGGGCCGCTGCAGCTGCGAAAGATATGGCTGCTCCCCCGAGACCTCCCACAGTAGTGAGCTTTTCAGATGCAAGGCTGGACAGCATTCCTGCGAATACCGAATCCCAGAAGAACTCGTTAAGAACCCAGTTCCTTAGCGTTTGGGGGTTACGATCTTCTTCTGTCATTCCGTTGATGTATCGTTCGGATCTGTACTCTGGGGCGGGGATACAGGTATATCCATGCCCGCCATTAAAGACCAGGTGCTCTCCAGAACCGGAAGCTGAAGCATGAAATAATCAAGATCGTTCGCAAGGAGAGGATTAGCCGGTGGTAGTATTTCACTGGCGGGATTCACGTAGGATCCATTCTTCTTCATCTCAAAATGGACATGAGGTCCTGTTGAGAGACCTGTGCTTCCAACATACCCTATTACATCCCCCTGCCGGACATAGGAACCGATCTCCTGGTGCGCAGCGTAGCCGTTCATGTGTCCGTATCCCGTTTCGTAACCGTTGGCATGCCTTACACGCACCATGTTCCCGTAACCCCCGGTAAAGGCTCTGACAGTTATTACACCATCTCCGACAACATATATCTCGGTGCCCATCGGGGCTGCGTAATCTATACCCCTGTGGGCTCTCGTGTATCCGAGCACAGGATGCATCCGGGAATCGGAATAGGGAGAGCTTACTCTGCCGAATGGAACCGGCATTTTAAGGAACATCGTCCTCAGTGAAGCACCGTCACGGTGATAGTGGTCCAGAATAATGGCACTTCCATCGGGAGCGAGGGAATCAGGCTGGTGAAAGAATGGAATGGCTTCGGTCATACCTCCGAGAGCGAAATCATATTTGGCAGCGATTATCCTGCGGAATGTGGTCTCGGATGAACCGGGATACCGGTTCTCCTCCAGCAGCACCCATACACTGTCACCCGGCTGCACATCGTAATAAAAATCGATATCGTAAATGAAGAGCCTGTTGGCAAGTTCATTCTCGAACCCCTTGATGTAAGCTACTTGCCTTACCGAATCACGTCTGGTTACAATCTGCCCGGACGGGGTAAGGTCTTCTGGAACGGCACCATTGGCGATGCTTTCCCATACGGAACTGTTAACAACGAGAGTAACAGCTCGCAGTCTTCTGTACTGCTCTTCAGGGACCCAGTACCAATCTACAGGTTCTGCAGTTCCTTCGAATTCTATGCAGTAGTATCCCCTGCCGTTCCTGGGTCTTGCTCTTACTTCTGCCAGAACATCCCTCTCGTAGAGAGCTTCAAGGGTATCACCCAGATGAACAGAAGTCCATCCGAGGCTGTCTATGAAAATATCACAGCAGCTGAGATATCTGTTTCCTTCAATGCCGGTTGAGTACAGCAGAGCGCCAAGTGTCCCGCCCGGCTCAACACAGGCAGTTCTTACATCAATTGTATCTGCCAGAATTAAATTCAGGGAATCAGTCAGACATTCAAGCTTATAGAGGTGATCGGTGATCGACCAAACACCTCCGGTCTCTGAAGAATGGGGTTTTCTGAACAGAAATGTGGCTCCCATTGCCAGCAGGAATATCGATATGAGCAGTAATCTTGATCGCATTGGTATTTTCCCTGCTATTGCCTTTTAAAGATCCTTGATGCCCATGATTTCAGTCGAGTCATGGGTCTGTCCGCTGTTTTTTTCTGCAGTTGTTCTGAAGAGCGCAGAGATGTCATCATCCGTTCAATATCCACATTCTCCTTAACCGTTCTGACGATCTCGGAAATTTTGATCGACTCACCGGGTTCGATCTTGAATATTCGCCGGTTGAGAATTGAAACAGAATCTCCTGCAGTTTTCAATGATCTGTAAAGTGGAATATCCAATTTATTACATGCATCAGCTATATATGATTCGTTTTCGTTCTTCTTACCGCATAGAACTATCGCCCCGGGACCTTTGGAAAGGTTACCGGATAGCCTTCTGGCTATTATGGCGTCTAATACTTCGTGTCTTCTTGAACTGAGGAGAAGGGCACTCTCGGGGCTGTCGGAAATATCTTCAATGATCTCGGCGGCATTTCCAAATCCTGCGATGAAGCCCTCAACTGGAACATCTTTGTTCTTCTTCCATGAGATCAGGGTTTCAACTCCGAGTTCACGGCCCAGCATTCCTATGGATGGTTTTGCAAAAGATTTCACATAAGGGATGTACCCGAAAACAGGTACTCCTCTTTCAGCGAACCACGGATCAAGATACTTCCTGACCTTCTCCATTTTGCTGTCAAGTACTTTGTTTATGACAACTCCGAGCAGAGGTATATTTCTGTCATGGAAAAGACTGCTGCAGAGGGTGAACCTGTCAATTGTACTTCCGATACCCGCATTGAGTACAAGTAGAACGGGAATATTCATCAAACTTGCAACACTGGCATTGCAGAGGTTAAAGACAGAACCAACACCGGGATGTCCTGTTCCTTCAACGACAACCACATCCGATGTGGATCTTAAATATTTGTAAGCCTTCAGTATCTTCTTCTCTATGTCAGATGGATGCCCATCGGAAAGGAAGGTTTCAGATAATCCTGATGACATGGTGAACGGCGCCGTATACTCCGGCGGAATATCGAGACCAAGCGAAGTATTTACAAGAAAAGTATCCTCACCCACCGATTCACCATCGATCAGAGTGGTCTTCTGCCCCATGGGTTTCATGAAGGATGCACCGTTTTCCAGATGTTCTTCAAGCCATGAGATAAGCCCGAGGCTGAACGTGGTTTTTCCCGCGTTCATATCACTTCCAGCTATGTAAATTCCGTTGTTATCCATTTTGTCCCTGAATCATGTTCTGAATTGCTATTTTCCTTTGTAAAGCCTGTCGCCGAAATCGCCGAGTCCCGGAAGTATAAACCAGTTCTCGTCAAGTTCCCTGTCTACGGATACTGTTATGAATGTTAAGTTATCGTAATCTCTCAGTCTGTATATCCCTTCAGGCGACGCGACTATGCTTACCATTGTGATGTTGACCGCCCCTTTTGCCAGAACATAGTCGATTACACTCCTGGCTGTTCCAGCGGTTGCAAGCATAGGGTCGAGGATAATGAGATCCCTTCCCCTGAGATTCGCAATGGAATCGTAGAGCCAGTCCGCCTTACCTGTCTTTTCATCCCTTTTCATCGCGATGAATGCCACTGGAGATTCGGGGAGCAGTTCCAAAAATGGCGCTAGAAGCCCGAGTCCCGCTCTCATAACCGGAAGAAGCATAGGGTATTCTGTGCACTCCTCACCGAGAGTATTCTCCATGGGGGTCTCAACGGTCAGAGGCAGCGTCCCGAGATTTCTTGTTGCTTCCACCGCGAGCATGAAACCAAGCCTGTAGGCAAGTTTTCTGAATTCATCCGGCTGAGTGCTGCGTTCCCTGAGCTTTGTCAGAATACTTCTTGCGACCGGATGCTCAAATTCAATGGTTTCCATATTTCTCTCCAGTATTATGTTCTGTGTTACGAACAGTCGAAAACATAAACACCCCGGGACTGTTTTGCCAGTCAGCTGAAGGGAGCCGGCATTGGAATTATTAAGAAAACTCAGCGAAAGAGGACTTATCTATCAGATGACGGCCGAGGAGAAGCTTGCGGAGCTTCTTGATGGCTCCTCACTGAGTTTCTATATAGGTTTCGACGCAACTGCAGGCAGCCTGCACCTCGGACACCTGGTTCCCCTTATGATAGCCAGACACCTTCAGAATGATGGGCATAAGCCTATCATCGTTGTCGGCGGCGGAACAGCACTTGTAGGCGATCCTTCATGCAGAAGCGCCGAACGGCCCTTCGAATCGAAGGAAACCGTCTCCACATGGGCTGATTCCATCTCTATCCAGATGGAGCATTTCCTCGATTTCAAGTCGCAGGACAACAGGGCTCTGCTTCTTGATAATTACAGCTGGCTATCGAAACTGAACCATCTTGAATTCCTCAGAGACATCGGGCGCCATTTCAGCGTGAACAGGATGCTGGCAGCCGAGTCTGTTAAACTCCGGCTGGAGACTGGTATTTCCTTCCTCGAGTTCAACTACAGCGTTCTTCAGGCATACGATTTTCTTCACCTTCACCGCGAACACGGCTGTGTTCTTCAGGTGGGCGGGTCGGATCAATGGGGCAACATAGTGGCGGGTATCGACCTTATAAGACGCTCGGAAGGCGGGGAAACCTGGGGTTTCACCTGTCCCCTTGTTACAACCGCCACCGGCGAAAAAATGAGCAAATCCCAGGCGGGCGGCGCGATCTGGCTTGATCCATCTCTGACCAGCCCGTACGAGTACTACCAGTTCTGGATAAATGTGAACGATAAGGATGCCATCTATTTTCTGAAGCTCTACACCTTCATTCCCATGGATGAGATAGAGAAACTCGCGCTCTTAAAAGGCGCGGAGATTAGGCTTGTCAAGGAAAGGCTCGCTTTTGAGACTACGTCTCTGACCCACGGCAGAGAGGAAGCTCTCAAGGCGGAGAAGGCATCCCGCGCTCTGTTCGCAGGAAACGGCGATCAGGAGGACGTTCCCAGTATTGAAATCCCTTCTGAAAAGCTCAGAACAGGTATTTCCTTCCTCGACCTTTTCGTTGAAACAGGTCTCTGTCCCAGCAGAAGCGAAGTTCGGAGGCTTGCCAAGCAGGGCGGCCTGTACGTTGGAGAGACTCGGGTAAGCGATCCTGTTGACAATCTCGATCCGGAGAACACGCCCGAAAGCATACTCCTCCGGGCCGGTAAAAAACGCTATTGCAGAGTCATTTTCAAATAACCCGGAATACTGATTAGATTTGAAGCGGTGACATCACGAGCAGGTGTCACCGCTTCATCATATTATTGAAATATCGCTGTCAGCGCCCGCCGCTGCTGCTGCTTCCTCCAGTAGTACTACTACTGCTGCTGCCGCTGCTGCTACTGCTGCTTCCTCCGCTGCTGCTTCTGCCTCCGGACGAACCGCCGGAACTGCCGGATCCTGTTCCTGTGTACCGCATGTTTTCAACGGTGTAGCTGAGGCTTGAAACTGTACTCTGAAGATCCTCAAGATCGGCTCTGAGGGAATCATTCTCCATTACAAGGCTGTCAAGCGAAAGAACAAGCAACTCGATGGATTCATCAAGCACGAGTATACTGTCTGAAAGGTTCGTGCTGAGGAGATCCATGGAATCCTGCAGCCCCTCGATATCGGCGATCACAAGGATTTTTTCTTCCTCAGGCTCCGTGGCAGGAGTATCGCTTGGAGTTCTCGGTTCTGTAGTGACATGTGTGATATCTGATACATCACCATATTCGAGAGCAGACACTCTCTCATCGATTATTTCAATATCTCCCTCGAGCATGTAAACCTGCTCTACAATGTCAGAATCATCGTAGGCCGTTGTCTCTTCGAGATCATCCACCCGCTCCGAAAGTTCTCCAACACCGGGCATGTCACATCCCAGCAGCAGAATCACAGCAATAATAAGAAAGTACTTCATATCGGATCTGCTCCATCCTCGTGTTCGCAGAATACTTCTGCGGTGTAAGTAAATATCTGGACACCATCCCGCTTCCAGCAGTCGGGCGGAAGCCCTGCCTTTAGGCATGTATGGGTAAGAAAGGTTTCCCTGTCCCATCCTGCCTCGACAGCAACCTGCGGAAGAAGTGTTCCGGACCTTAACCCGAACTTAATGTAAAGACCATGCTCCCCGGGCAGGACATCCGCAGGTTCCGCGGGTATCATGGGAGTAAGAAGAGATATGCCAATATCCAGATCATCGACTTCATCGGGTTCAACGAGAGAGAATCTCGGATCCCGAACGGCTGCGGAAGCGGCCATCTCGATTATCGTCTTCCCAAGGGACCCTGTTCCGATGAAATGCCCTATGCACCCTCTCAGAGCGCCGTTCTTCTTAATTGTTACGAAGGCGCCTCCCTCACGCCTGAAAACCTCTCCATCAGGCACTGTGGGAAGATCTTTCCCCGAAGCGGCAGCGTAAATAGTCGCTCTGGCGAGATCAATGATACTGTTTCTATCAGCTTTCGATGTCATTTCCCTGCCTCCCCTCCGCAGAAACCCGCGAAGTAACCCACGACAGAACTGTTGTCTCCGCTTGCAGCAGCGGATGTCTCCCACATTATCTCGCCGAACCTTGTCTGCTTATTGATAACGGCGTAATTCATTAGCGTAAGGATAGGGCCTATTCCGCAGGCTTCAGCACCTTCCGCAAGTGCCTCCTCCATGTTTGAAGGATTTCCGCTTACGAACGCATCAATGACCTTCATGTCCATTTTCTCCGCCGCAGCGAGTGAATGGTAGTGGGAAAGATCGCTTGACGCTATTACCAGGGTGTTATTAAAACCGCGCACGGCTTCGGATATGATTTCTGCCAGCTGTCCTGAATAATCGGCTGAAACGGAACCCTGAAGGATTACGGCTACTGAGGAATCGGGCCACCTTACCTGTATGAAGGGCAGCTGCACCTCTGCCGAATGTTCGCTGCGGTGAGCTCCCGGCTGGAAGGTCAGACCTGCCCCGAGAAGCCGGGATGTTATTTCCCTCTGCAGGGGCAATATTCCCAGAGGTGTTTCGTAACCCTCCCCATCGAATACAGAAGCGTCCGTAACCGGGTATCTGTGAGGCGGGGCAATTACGATAACGTTTTTTACGTTATCCGGCGCGGATGCGAATGCGGCCCCTGCCACAGCCCCCGAGTAGACGTATCCGGCATGAGGGCTTACAATGCCCGTGATAGATTCATCAGACTCTCTGCCGGACCCGGATAAGAGTGAGCTGACAAGCTCTTGCAGGATTTTCCCGTCCGAAGGATAGAACATACCTGCCACTGCCGGTTTCCGGATCATTTTCCGCTTCTCCGCATCAGATCGTCCATCGTGTAAATACCCGGCGGTTTTCCGTTTATGTATTCGGCTGCCTTAAGGGCACCAGCTGCGAATGTTCTCCTTCCAGCTGCCGAATGTGAGAGCAGAAGCCGTTCCCCTTTTCCAAGAAGATGCAGCTGGTGTTCACCGGCAACGTCTCCGCCCCGCATGGAATGAATCCCAGTCTCAGCGGAAGATCTCGGTCCCGCAGAGCCTGATCTGCCGAAGGTTTTGCGGCTTCCGCCGCCGGATTCCTCCCAGATTCCTGCAAGCGTCAAAGCGGTTCCACTTGGACTGTCGATCTTTCCCGAATGATGGCACTCAACAATTTCAAGATCAAAATCCCCGGCAAGCATCTCCCCTGCGAACGCCAGCAGCTTACCCAGAACGTAAATGCCAACGCTCATGTTCGAGGAGGTGAACACAGCCCGGTCCTTCGCCCATCCGGCAAGCATTTCCATCTCCTGCGGGCCAAGCCCGGTTGTGCCTGTAACCAGAGCGGCTGTACTTCCGCCGAGCAGTCTGTCCAGATCCTTCCATGCGGAAGGCAGGGAGAAATCCAGAACCACATCGATATCATCAGGCAGGGGAACATCGGCTTTCATGCCCGGAGGAAGCGCGTCGTAGCACGCAGCAACAGAATCTCCCGCCTCCTCCTGCAGAAGCCTGCCCATTCTTCCTTCGCTTCCGAATATGCAGAGCTTCATCAGAGGATTCCGGCCTCTTCCAGTACTCCTTTTAATTCAGGAACCAGCTCCCCGCTCATTGAAACCAGCGGGAGACGGAGTTCATCAGTTATCAAACCCATCAGAGAGAGAGCCTTTTTAACAGGGATAGGGTTCGTTTCAAGGAACATCGCCTTTATCACAGGGTAAAGTCCTGCCTGAACTGCACGGGCGGCATCAAGCTCTCCAGCTGCGGTCAGAGAGATGAGCCTCGACATCTCAGAGGGTGCAATATTGGAAACCACCGAAATAACTCCGGAACCGCCCAGAGCTACCTGAGCCATGGCAAGCGGATCGTCTCCGCTCAGTATCGCGATATCGCAGAGGTTACGGATGGCGGTGACACGTTCGGCAGAGCCCGCTGCATCTTTGATAGCTACTATCCGCGGATGCTTTGATAGAACCGCAATGGTCGAAGGCAGCATGTTGGTGCCTGTCCGGCCGGGTACATTGTAGAGTATTACCGGGCAGTCGACCGCGTCTGCAACCCTTGTGTAATGTTCGATCTGACCCTTTGGCGTAGGCTTGTTGTAATAAGGCGTTATCAGAAGAGCTCCATCCACTCCCATTGCTGCCGCTTCTAAGGAAAGCTCGATTGAGGAGGTGGTAGCGTTCGTTCCAGTACCAGCTATCACGGGAACCCTTCCTGCCGCAGCCTCCATAACCTTCTCTATCAACAGAAGCTGTTCTTCTGTGGTCAGAGTTGCCGCTTCACCGGTGCACCCGCAGGCAAGCAGGCCGTCTATTCCTCTCTCAATCTGCCAGTTT
>QNDS01000056.1 GCA_003644925.1 Candidatus Fermentibacterota bacterium | reverse complement strand
CGGCGTCGCTCCATCATACTTTCGTACATTGTGGAAGATTCTCGACTGCTGCCTCCCGAAGGAGTCTGGGCCGTATCTCAATCCCAGTGTGGCCGGACACCCTCTCAGGCCGGCTACCCATCGTTGCCTTGGTAGGCCATTACCCCACCAACGAGCTAATGGGCCGCGGACCAATCAATCAGCGAGAGGTCCCTAAGGAGCCCCCCCTTTAGTCAAATCAAAATCAATGAAATGACATCTGCGGTATTAGCATCAGTTTCCCGATGTTATTCCCCACTGAAAGGTATGTTATCCACGTGTTACTCACCCGTTCGCCACTCTACTAAGAACTCCTAACGAATTAGTTGTTCTGTTCGCGTTCGACTTGCATGCCTTATCCACGCCGCCAGCGTTCGTCCTGAGCCAGGATCAAACTCTCCATATATATTATATAGGATTATTTACCTGTATTAAGTTTGCTATCATTTTATTTCGGTCCTAATCTGCTATAGCTTACAGATTTGCCCTTTAACAGGGCCTGGCACCAATCCCGAAGGATTGGCCCAAGGAACCAACACAGACCATGCTTATGCGATTCTCGTCTTCTCACAAATTTTAAAGATCTAGCGCTTTTCAGCGCGAACTTATAACCTAGGATATACTCATCTGGTTGTCAACTCTGAGTAATCGTTCTTTTTCACTCAGAGTTAACTCGCTTTTCAAGCAATATCCCAAGTGGAACCCGTATATGTGAATAACTATTCAGGTTGTCAAGGGATGCGGTAATATGTTGTTATCAATATACTTACATATATCGCCGGATTCACAACCGGTTACATTGTCCTTAATACTGAATATTTCAGGAAATTCCCCTCAGAACTTCCAGGTCTCCTTGTTTTTCAGGCCGGAAAAACAGGGATATTCAGTTCAATATCCAGGCATTCCCATTGTTGCGGGTTACTTATCGCTACCCAGAACGTCTGTAAGTTTCTGTATCATATCCTTACTTCTAAACGGTTTCTGAATGAACCCCGAAGGACTGTCATCTTTGAAATCATTCATTACAGCCTGTTCTGTATATCCGCTGCACATTATTACCCTGATATCCGGTCTGATCTCTCTGATCTTTCCGAAAGCTTCCAAACCATTCATGTTCGGCATCAGCATATCCATAAAGACGGCAAGAACCTCTCCCGAATTCTCTCTGAACATCTCAACTGCTTCAACTCCGTCAGTAGCTGATATAACATCGAATCCGTTACTCTCCAGAATCCGGACGCATACGTTTCGCACTTCTTCTTCATCATCAACAAAAAGAATCAGACCTCTCTCCGGCTGACGCTTACGCTTACGGCCGGGCAGGCGGGGATTGGAAATCCCGGTATGTACTTCAGTACAGGGAAGAAGTACTTCAAACCTGGTTCCCTTCCCACACTCAGATCGAACATTGATTGCTCCTTTATGTCCCCGGATGATGCCAAGCACAGCTGCCAGTCCCAATCCTCTGCCGATGCTTTTTGTTGTAAAGAAGGGGTCGAATATCAATGGGAAATCGCTTTCACTAATGCCGCAGCCAGTATCGGATATGGTCAGACATACATATATGCCTTCAGCTATATCCTCGTTGAAGATACTCTCAGTCAAGTACTCTTTGTTGACTGTTACCATACATGTCGATATACAGATAACACCCCTGTCGGCTTCAAGCGCTTCAGATGCATTAATAACTAAATTCATAACCATCTGCCTGATCTGAGAGGCATCACCTAAAACCGGAAGCAGATTCCTGCAGGGATTAAAATCCAGAACTGCACTCTTCGATATGGAAGTCTCAAGAAGATTCAGCATTGCTTCGATCAGCTCTGAGAGCTGAATGGGTTCAATGACGAAGATACCTTTTCCAGAGTACGCGAGAAGCTGATTAGTAAGGTCTGCCGCTCTGAAAGCTGATGTTTCGATACGCTCTATATTCTTCCGGATTATGGACTTGGAGGATAGCTGGTCGAGCGAAAGACTGGCATTACCGAGTATACCCATCAGTATATTGTTAAAATCATGAGCTATTCCTCCGGCAAGCATGCCGATGCTCTCAAGTTTCTGCGCGTGCTGTATCCGGATCTGAAGCCTGTTTTTCTCCTCAACGGCAATCTGTCGTTCAGTTATATCCCTTATGAATACGAGTTCCGCCCGGTTACCCAGGTATGTTGTAGCGCTTCTGTTCAATTCCACATAGAGAACCGATCCATCCCGCTTCTTCAGTCTGATCTCGCTGAACGCGACTTTCTCAGCGTCTGTCGCGTTGAGGTCGGCAATGAACTTCACTGCATCTTCCTGTGAAAAAAAGATCGCCCCGAATTCCAAGCCTGTTACTTCATCTGTTTCAAAACCGAGTACTCTGATAAGCTCCCTATTGGCGAATACTATTCTAGAATCCTGGATAATTACAATTCCATCGCTGGCGCTCTCTACAAGATTTCTGTATTTCTCCTCACTTTCCCGCAGTGAGGCAAGCATCTCATTTCTTTCAATCAGCATCGCAACCTGGTCGGAAACAAATTCGAGGATTTCCCTGTGTTTCTCAGTGAACTGCAGCTCGAACTGTCCGGGTTTCAGTGAAAGAACTCCAACTGTTTCTGCATTTACCCGTAATGGAGTGCCTATCCATGAGGAGATCAGTGATCCTGCAGATTTCATTTCTCCATTCTGCCTGAGTCTCTCAAGCGCACTGTTGCTGTAAATCAGAACTGCTTCTCCGGATCTGATCACAAGCTGTTCAAGCTCTTCAATCACAGGATCTCTTGAAGCTGCATCACCGTACATCTCACCCGTCAGCGGGTCGCTCAGTGTACCTGCTACTTTATCATAGAGAACGATTGAGAAAATCGCTGCTGGAAACAAAATCTGGATAATTTCATAGAGTTCACGATAGAACTCCCCGATATTTGATGAAATATATGGCGTACGTACAATTTTATAGAGTGATGTTGCCATATTTACAGTTCTTACGCTGTCTGCGATATTCCGGATAATCGTAATCACATATGCTGTCCGGTCGTCTTCCATTATAGGAATTTTGTGCGTTTCGCTTATGTACTCCCTGCCGTCGATGATGATACGGGATTCAGGTGTGACGTGAGGTTCTCCGGTTGCGAATACCTCCCGGTACTCGCCGAATACCGTTTCTGATAGAAATGGACAGAATTTGCGAAGACTCGTTCCTAGTCGAGGCTCGATAAGATTAAAATGATCTGACCATTCCCGGACGGAATCGTTGAAAAGAACCAGATTCAGATCGCTGTCCACTACATGAACAGCTTCATCCATCTGATTGATAATTTCGCTGTACAGGAATTCTGAATTCGAGGTGTTATCCGATCTATCGTGTGGGCGGGGGGCAGCTTTTCCGTTTGAATTACTTTTCTGCATTTACACCACTTAACCCCCTAACGATGCAACCGAAGGCTCCACATAAAATAAGAATACACCTTCAGAGTTGAAAAGTCGAGCGGAGCAGTGTAACCCGGATTACTGTCTACTGTATATTATGGAGTGGATGATAGCACTTAAAAAGGCGGGTCTTGAACCAGGGGCTGTCATTCTTGTATACTTCTTATCTGCTCAAGTAAAAGAAGAACTGTTTACCGTCTGCTTCTGAAGATCGGAGGAATGTGCTAAAAACAACGGAAATGCTTCTCCGAATATCCTTATCGGATGAAAAGATCATCACTGTGGTAAGCACTTCACCGGGTGAGGCATCAGAAGATATTCCGGCTATTGCAGGCAATACCGTCGCTGAACTCTTCAGTACCTGGCCTCTTTCGGAGGATTTTGAAATGGTGCAGTTCACTCCAGGTTCCGAAACCTATTCTGCAGCTGCCCGCATGGATTCAGATTCATCGGTTCTAGTCTACTATCTGGACATTGATGAGGATGATCTTTACAATCCTTCAATCCCTGTAATAAGACTCATCCCAGATAGAAGTTTGCCAATGGTATCTCCAGGATTCGTCTGTCTCCTCGGCTATACACCCTGGGAGCTGGCGCAGAGTGAACTCATATCCTCACTGCCGGGTGATTCCAGGGAATCCAGGGGCCAGGTGACCCTTCTGGACAAAACTGGTAGAGGCCTCCGGCTGATCTTCTCCCGCACACCGAACAGATCAGGAGGAACTGACTACACATTTATCAGCAGGCCGGAGGGGCTGCTTTTCCCTGTCAGAGAGCTTAAGCAGCTTGCCCAGATGAAAGTCCAGGTTCCTGAGGACCTGCTTGCTTTCCTTGTAGACGTTCTAAAGCTTGAAGCAGCTGTTCTCCTGACGCGCTCAACAGTGGGTTACGTTCCTATATGCACGGTCAATGTGGAGATTGATACTGAACATTTTGAAACAAGCAGTATTTTCAATCCTGAAAACCTTCAATTCCCCATCTGGGTCGATCTTGATGAAGATCGCGCTCCTCTGAGTCTCACGGGACAATGCCTTGTTTACCCGTCGGGACAACTGGTTCTCGTGGCTCCATGGAGAGGTGATGCGGATACCCTTCAGCAACGGGCGGATTCGATCATGCCTGCGCTATCAATGAAGTACGAATATTTCAGAACCACTCATGGAGAACACAGGCTTCAGAATCTGCTTAGTGAACTGGATTTGCTTCTTGCAGATCAGTCGGATCAGAATTCTCTTCAGAATACTCTTGAAGTTGCTGCAACGGGCTTTTCAGCTACTGTTCTGGCAATTTTCGGACCGGAGGAGTCAGCTACTCCGGTAGCATCAAGCAATACTGACAATGAAATTGGAAAACTGCTCGTTTCGGACCGCCCTTTTGAAGAGTGTTTTAATGACACTCACGTTTCGATCCTGAATAATGGTTTCATACTTCTTGCCGCCTGGAACGATGAACGGGAAGTTCCATACAAGGCGATCGATGACTTCGGGAAAAAACTGAATAAGATCGATCTCGACCAGCTGCGAATGGATGACACTAATCTTCCGGATTTCTCTCAACTGCAGGCTGTATTTATGAAGGATACGAAAGTTCTCTGGCATGGAAGATCCCTGGGTATTTCACACTGCTTTCAATTCTACGGCAATTCCAGGCAGTGTTTCGACTGTCCCGTCGATCACCTTTCTGTCTCCGGAAAGAAAAGTGCGAGGCTTGAGAACCATCAGGGCTACGTAGAAGAAATCTACCCGACCGGCAAAGGATATCTTATAACCTGGACGCTGCTTCCTTCCGAAGGCGTAACCGACTCATCAGTAAGGGAATCATACCCTGGAGGAGAGGCTGAATATACACCCGATGGAGAAATAGTTTCCTGGAATGGATGGTTTCAGGAAGCTACTGGAGTAGGCTCTGAACAGGTAAGTGGACAGAATGCGGCCAGAATACTTAACAGAATAGGCTCCCCGGTTCTTCTTTCCCAGTACAGGGCAGCGCTGGCGGGGATTTTCATACCCGAACCCGTTGAATTCGTATGGAAAGGAATGAAGTGCTTCAGTCGTATGAGGACTCCAGGACCGGGTGAAAATATTCTTCACACAGTCCTCGATTCAAACAGGGCTGGAATAGCAGATGCAACTACTCTGGGACCGGGTTCTCTGTCTTCCTCGTCTGAGCCGCGCTCACTTGCGGAATACCTCTCTATTGCCTGCAGACGGGAAGGATGGGAATTCGACATATCTGGTACAACTTCCGAGGAGGGAGCACCGGTATGGTTCGCAAGAAGAGCTGCAACGGATCTCCTGTCGAGCCTTCTTCATATACTGGCTCCAATGTGTCCTGACAGATGGGCTGGACTTGAAACAGGCTGGCTGGACAATACACCCCAGACCGGGGCTTTTTCCTTTCTTCCAGGGCAGTACCATGTCATTCAGTTCAGACTTCAGGGAATCGGAATTGCTGAAAGATCTTCGATCCTCAGACAGCTGAGTATTCTTTTCAGAGGGTTCGGAGGCTGGCTAGCCGGATCCCCCGACAAGGATGTACTGCAGGTGGGTCTTCCCGCAGGTAAAAAGCACTATAAGGAAATCGATGCGATTATCTACTCCCCGCTTTCTTCATTCACAGAGCTCTATAGAGAGGCTATTTCCGGGATCAAATCGAAAAAGTTCCATGTTGTTGAATCAGCAAGGGAGATGGCTGTGAGACAACAGACAGCTGGCGCTGTAATATGCAGGCTTGATCAGAGTAACATTCATTACGCCACAGCACTTGCGGCGCGAATACCTGATCAGCCTATACTGGTCGCGTCAGGGCTTTCAAGCGGGATTCCTTCAATCACTACGAAGGTCAGACATCTTCAGTTACCTGTTGACAGGAAAACCCTGCTCTCCGCTATCAGAAAAACGTTAAGAGGTTAATATGCTATCAATAATGATATGCACTATTCTTCTTACCCCATCAACACCAGAGGGTTTCGTACAAGAACTGTGCGAGAACAGCATTGGAATTGAAGGCGCGCAGTTCTGGTCATCATACGCATCAACGCAGGTTCAGTCCGCTCTTAGTGATCCAGATTCCCTGGTGATGATTCTGAATGAAATGCAGGACCTTACCGTAAGCACCGGAATAAGGACAGCATTTGAGGATAATGAAAATGCATTCAGGATCGAATTCGGTGAATCCGAGTGGACCTGGATCGATTCAAACGGCAGTCTTCACAGGATTACCGGGCTTACCGTCGTTGTTTGTTCTCTGGGGAACTATACATGGTTGGAAATACCGGTTCTATCATCAAGATCCGTCAGTGTCGGAAGAAAGGAAAGATTGATCTCGGGAATCCTGATAACATTTATGTTGATGATATCTACTCTTGTTTTTCTAGTATGGTTAAAAAGACGATATCTATGAGAAAGCTCTTATTTGAATCGTTCCCATTCCGATGAGAAATCCAGAATCTGAACAGGCAGTTCCTGAACGGAAAGCTCCATAGTTACGGCATTCTCTATAAAATCTTCCATTTCCCTGTGAAGAAGTATCAGCTGAGACATAAATACCTGGTACTTGCTGATGTTCTCAGCCACATCGGTGGGAAATTCCTTACCTGATTCAAGCTGTTCCTGAAGGTCTTTAAGCAGAGATGAAACAGCAAGTATCATTTCCGTAGCCTGATTGAAATCTGTCATTACTCTCTTCCTGTTGCAGCTTCTGAGGAAGCAGGATAATTGCGAATGAATCCTGATCCGTCAACACTGAGATGTTCTGTATCCATGCCCTGAATATACTTAACAGCCTCGTTCAGAACCGTTTCCATCTGAGGTCTGCTCCATGTATCGCACTTCCATACCGGATGGCCTGCACGCTCAAGTATCAATGCAAGCCCTCCTGTCTCCCCGGCAAGCCTCAACCCTGTTTCCGGAGGTGATATCCTGTCCCGCTTACCGCTAATATAAACAAATCTGGTTTTAAGCGGTTGACCGATGTAATCACAGGGCATGAATACCTTCAGTCCATTCATAACACCTCGGGGGAGAAATAGTTTCAGAATGACTGTTCTCAATCTGCCCATTCTGAATACAGATGCCTCAAAAAAATTCATGAAGACACCATGCGAAATGACTCCCGCAACACCATCTCCAAGAAGACCGGATACCTTCATGGCGACAGCTCCACCCATAGAAGAACCGTAGATCACAGTCCTGTTCCTGGCAAATCCCATGGTGTCCCGGACATGGCTTAGAACACCTGCAAGGTCGTAAGCCTCGGCCGGACCTCCACTGGTAACAGAAAGAGGGTGATCATCATGTCCCCTCATGGGAACCAGGAATACCGAGAATCCGATCTTCAAGAAAAGTTCTCCCGGATGCACCATTGATCCGATGTTCTCGTGAAGACCGTGAACAATCACTGCAAGATCTTCGCTGCCTCTGCGGAAATATCCCTTCATCTTGTATCCATCAAGAGATTCAACATCAACCGGCTGCCATGGTGCTGCCGGAAGAGGACTATAGTCTGGCTGGCGGTACCTGAATCTGTTGGCAAAACCTATCAATCCCGATCTTGCAGCCATTTTCCTGAAAACCATCCATGTACAGAAAGCGGTAAACAGTCCGATACCCCACCCGGTCAGCACATCAACAGGATAGTGTACTCCAAGATAAATTCTGCTGAACCCCACTAGAGCGGACAGAAGAAAAACAAATGGAGCAAGCGGCGGATAGGCAAACGCTGTGACGGCAGCAAGGGATGCTGAATTTGCAGAATGAGCGGAGGGAAAGGATCTGTTGCCGTACACATCCCCCCTGTAACTCACCTGCATTGAAATGGATTCGTCAAAACATGGTCTCGCTCTGCCCACCCCCCTCTTCAAATGATAGCATATCTGGTCCGAAGCTGCTGTCGCTATTATCAGGCAGAGCAGTACTATTCTCGGGTTTCTACCGGCGAAAGCTCTTCTCCATCTGCTTCCGGAGGAAGGATGAGGTCTTGTCCTTCCCCACCACAGAAGCATCAGAATGTAACCTGCAAGAACAGGGATCCAGTTATCAACATTTGTTATGAAACGCATCACGGTTGTCAGAAAACCCGAATCGATCCCGTTCACCGCAAGAAATAATGACCTGTCCCACGCCGGCCAGAGCATCAGCATTGTGCCCGGGATTCGGGCTGAACACCAAATTCAGTTATCACTTTTCTTTCCATTCCGTATCCATTTTCTGTACTTCTCCAGATCGGTTCCGATGAATTTGATGCACAGAGTCACCACAAAAGCATCATCAATATATCCCACTACGGGAATTATATCGGGAATAAGATCGAAGGGATTCACAAAATACAGCAGAGTGAATGAAACTGCGGCAATCGTTCTGTATGGTAACTTGTATCTACCTAGGATCGAATCGCGTATCATGCTGTATAGAAGTTTGATGTCCTGCCACAGACCTTCCAGAGATTCAGGAATACCGGAACCCTCAAGCCTGTCTATTTTTGTGCCCGCCCGGGTTTCAGCCTGCTCAATCTGCTCATCATCAATTGAATCCAGTCCGGTGTGGAACATCCTCTCGAGCCGGGTCTTCCCGTTCTTTCCAAGATACCTCATTGATAACTCCATTTCATTGGGCAATAACGTGAACATATCCAAGCGACCCCCACAGGAAAAGACAGGGTAGTTCGCGGTAATGGGAATGTGTTAGCTTTCTGACTATGAAATTCCTTGTAACTGTACCTCCGGTCATTACGCCTTCGGAACCGCCATCGGGCGCCTTCCTGCTTGCTGCAGGACTTGTCGCAAGAGGGATCGATGCGGGGTTCCTTGATCTGTCGCTGGAGTATTTCAGGCACATTTTTTCACTCTCCCCGCAAGGCAGAGGATATCCGGCTGTAATGCCTGCTCTGGATTATCTGCTGAACAATCCTCGCTACAACCCTCAGCAGCATCGTACTGCGGTGGGGGTTCTCAATTCCTCCATGAAGCTATTCTCAAAAGGATTCCCGGGGTGGAAGATAACCCTGATGGACCTTGTCCCTCCGGTAACTCTCCACCGACCTTCGGAATTAATGAAGGTCTGCACTGAGGGTAATACACCCTTCACAGGATTCTGGGAGGAGTATCTTCTTCCGATACTTAAACGGTACTCCCCGGAAACTGTCCTTGTCTCGCTCTCCTACCTTTCACAGCTGACCGCTGGAATCGATCTGATCCTGTTTCTCAGGAGGACTGGATACAAGGTAATAGCAGGGGGTTCATTACTGAACAGCCTCAGTAGAACCGGCATGGGTTACGAACTTGTGCGAAGTGTACTCCCGGAATCCAGCCTGGGTGACGGCTCCAGTTTTCCGGGATTCGATTCCGGTAAAGAACCTTTTCTCAGCCGGCTATCCTGGCCGAGCATGCCTGGCGAATGGAATTATGTCTGCGGAAGACCGGTGGTACCCTACACCCTTTCCACGGGATGCTACTGGAACAGATGTCTGTTCTGCCCGGATTCAAGCAGAAAGCTAACCGTTTACGGTCATGAAACGTTTGAAAGATTCATATCAACAATTCCTGCAGCCGTAATGGAAAAGAACCCGATCATTCACTTTGTTGATTCGGCAGTACCGGGCAAAGCGCTGGAAGGTGTACTTCCACTATTGAGACAGAATAAGCTTGATTTCTACACTTTTGCAAGGCCGGAAGGCTGGATATCCAGAATTGCGGACAGACTGAGCGAATCCGGATGCCTCATGCTTCAGCTGGGTGCAGAGAGCGGAAGCAGATCTCTCCTTGACCTTTTTGAAAAGGGAATCGACCCGGATACTGCACTGAAAGTCCTGAAGGAATGCGCTAATGCTGGAATAAGGTCCTACGTGTATATGCTTCTGGGCCTCCCGGGTGAAACAGATCATGATATAGAGGCATCGCTTGGATTCCTTGAAAAAGCTGGTGATTCGATCGACTTCATCAATTTCTCAATTTTCAATCTTCCTGTGAACTGCGATCTTACAGACAGGGCTTCCGAATTCGGTATCGACCTGCTCGATCATGATTCCCCTGATGACGCGATAAGATTATACAGGCCTTTCCTTCACAACGGACAAAATCCGAGAATCGCAGCAAGACGAGCTGTATCCGAGTGCTTTACAGAAATCCCGTCAGTTGCCGAAGCTCTGAGGAGAACTCCCCGATGGTTCAGAACATCACACTTCCCGCTTATCGAGATACCGGGCAGAATATCCGGATTCAGTACTGATCAGGGTCCTGATACCTCATGATCATAGTAGTCCAGATAGTTACTAATAACGTCGAGGTTTACATTGCCAGCTTACTACCTTAGTATTAAATGTTATCGATGTTTTAGATTACTCTGATAATCTGATAAATTAACAGGACACTATTAACAAATAGAAAGGAAGTTGATGATGATAGCTTTAACTCTTGCAATTTCTGTACTGTTCGGTGTTTCAGCCGATTTCTCCGGTGAAATCACTGCTAACTCCGAAGGTATCCCGGAAGGTGACGGTGTAGTTGTCTCCTATCCCTCAATGACTTCTCCAATGGGACTTGATTACGATCCAGCTAACGCCTGGCTGTGGCAGGCCACCGAAGATGGGGGTTGGGTATACACTCTTGATCCCACTACTGGAAGCTATACCCAGCGTTTCAACATCCCAACGTATTTCGGAGGAGCGGATCTTAATAGCAACGGCGCATACCTTGATGACGCTGAAAACAACCTCTACTTGAGCGATTACAACGGTGATGGCGGAGCCACGATCAGTGATGCGATCTACTGCTTTGATGTGGACACTCCCGATTCTCCCATTCTCCTTAATTACTGGGACCTAGGAACACTCGATGGTTTACTGGGCATAACGTACAAAGCTCCATACTTCTACTGCACCTTCTACGGGGCTGGTCAGCTTCGTTCCTACACTCTCGGTTCCGGCGGAGCTTTCACACTTGAAAATAGCTGGAGCGGATCGTATGGCGGCATATGGTATGATGCTGCCTGGAACGTCTTCTATACCCATGATGCGCTTGGAACAACAGTGCGCGTGCTTGACGGTGACGATCCTTCAGACCTGCTTGATTCCTTTGTTCCGGGATGCGCTCTATCCTGTGCCATGTCGGATGCCGCTGACCCGGAATATCTCTGGACCTCGGAGTTTTCTGGTCAAACTAACAACAAGATCGATGATGAATACGTACCCGTACCACTCGTAAGATCAACCTGGGGTAGTATCAAGACGGTATTCTAGCTGAAAGACTGAACATGGTTTGGAAAGGGGCATGCATTGTATGCCCCTTTCTTGCGTTTGGGTCAACCGGAACAGGAAGTGAACTTCATTTCCTGATACTCAGGAGAGATGATACTACGAACACGTAAAGCAGAGGTTTACATTACCTATTTGCTACCTTAGAATTTAATAGTATCGGTGTTCTTATACTGCTTTGATTTGAGAATACTGAAAATTGAAAAGAACACAGTAAACAGATCGAAAGGAAGTTGATAATGGTAGCTTTAGCTCTTGCGGTTTCTGTACTGTTCGGTGTCTCTGCCAATCTCGAAACTGGTGTAACTGCCGGTTCCGATATTACGGGAGTAGATGGAATTGTTAGTTCCTACGCTAATATGCCTCAGGCAATGGGATTAGATTTCGATTCTGCAAACGGATGGCTCTGGCAGGCAACGCAGAACGGTGGATTGGTTTACACCGTTGATGCCTCAACAGGTGCCTACACGGAACGCTTCGATATCAATGATCTTATGGGGACAGACTCTCTGGCTTCCAATGGGTGCTATTTTGATGAAGCCGCTAACTACCTTTACCTTACCGATTTTAACGGCGATGGTGGAGTAACGTACGGCGATATTATCTACTGCTTTGATGTTGCCAATCCTGATAGCCCGGTGTTGATTGACTTCTGGGACCTCGGTGCATTTGACGGTATTCTGGGGATAGCCTACAAGGCTCCTTACTTCTACTGTAATTACCACACCGCTACGGAAATGCGAGCCCTCACACTCAGTCCTGGCGGAACTTCTATGGTGGAAGATTACTGGAGCGGATTGGATTACGGAGGAATGTGGTACGACGAAGCCTGGAACGTTTTCTACACCCACGATGCGCTTGCATTAACTGTCCGCATTCTGGACGGTGACGATCCATCAAACCTGCTCGACAGCTTCGATCCCGGATGTGAAATGGATTGTGCGATGTCGAACGAGTCCGACCCTGCAATCCTCTGGACATCAGATCGTGATCCAAATCCTTTTAATTACAGGATCGACGATGAGTACATCCCTGAAGCACTTGAGCATTCCACCTGGGGTAATCTCAAGACTGTATTCTAGTTTATAGAATTACATGATCTGAAAGGGGCATGCCTGTGCATGCCCCTTTTCTATGCGTTAGACACAATTAGAATGGTAAGTGCAGCCAGAAGAATGATCCATACTACCACTGCCAGAGTAATCAGTATCCGTGCTCTGGTTACATCATCCTTTGAACCGGGCCGTATCCCCACAGCCAGAAATGTAAGAACTCCCGCCAGATTGATTGATATGAGATTCACCCCAAGAAGCTGAAGGGCTCCCAGGGCTCCGCTGTAATCTCCAAGTGCGCTGAGCATACCTGTGACAACAAGAGGGGGCATAAGGGCTGCGGCTACCATTACACCTATAAGTGTAGCCGGAGCACCGGTGCTTAAAGCCAGAGCTCCGGCCGCCCCGGCTGCAAGCGCAATTACGATATCGGTATAACTTATGGAAGTTCTTGATAATATCTCTGATACCTGCGGATCAATATTGAAGGCAACCCCTACTGCAACAGCAAACACCAGGGCTGCTCCTATCCTGAGAATATTTTCTCTGAGGGCTCTCAGGATTAAACTGAAATCTCCAAGGGTCACGCCAAGGGCAAGCCCCACGTTCGGACCGAGAAGTGGAGCAATAACCATAGCACCGATTATCACTGCAACATTGCTCCGGGCAAGACCGACTGCACATACAACGGCTGATAGTATGGTCATAACGATATTGGGCCAGGAAGTACGCATCATTTCCTGCACGTCAGCGTACAGTTCTTCCCTGCTTACTCTGTGCATTCTCCTGCGCAGAATACTTCCGGGTTTCCTGTCCTGCTCCAGGGTTTCCTCGGG
>QNDS01000055.1 GCA_003644925.1 Candidatus Fermentibacterota bacterium | reverse complement strand
CCCGCCCTTTCAGGTAACAGAAGTCTGGTGGGCCCACCTGGACTCGAACCAGGGACCGACCGGTTATGAGCCGGTGGCTCTAGCCAACTGAGCTATGGGCCCGATAAGTGAACAAACTTATCTCAAAATGCCGCATTTGTCAAGATGATTTACACGTTCACGCAAGCGCTGACCCTTGCATTCCCCCCGCGGTATTGTTCATATTCCGCGGGATCGTGATTTGAAATGTTCGTATTTAAATCGATGCCGGAGTGGCGGAATGGCAGACGCGACGGACTCAAAATCCGTTGTCCCTTGTGGACATGAGGGTTCAAGTCCCTCCTCCGGTACCAATAGGGACGGAGGTAATTGAATTTTTCAATTACCTCCGTCCCTTTTTAGTGAATCTCCGCTATTTAATAATGGTCATTCTTTGCGTTACGGTACTGCCGTTGGCATTAACGCGCACAAAGTAGATTCCGTTTCCGACGCCCTGGGGAACCATCCAGTTGTAGGCGTGGGTTCCGGCGGCCATTTCTTCTGAACTGATGATCGCTATCCTGCGGCCTGAGACATCGAAAACACCAACATCAACCCTTCCGGGGTTTTCGGTGTAGATCTCGAAGGCAGCAAGGTCATTTACAGGGTTGGGGTTGATGGAGCTTATCAGGATTCCTGCAGGATTCACACCCTGCGGGTTATCTCCAAGACCAACCAGCGAAAGAGCAGCCTGAACTGCAGCGAGAGCATCTATCCTGCCCGCGCCGAAGGTGTTTTCCTTGCCGGCAGCCCCGAGGTCAAGCGATGTAACTTCGATAATACTGTCGATCTGAGCGACAGTGAGATTGGGATTGGCATCGAGTATAAGCGCGACAACTCCAGCTACAAGAGGTGTAGCCATTGAAGTACCGCTCATGGTTGTGTAACCGCCAGTCCACTGGGTGCTTACAATATCTACTCCGGGTCCTGAGATATCAGGGTCGATAAGAGGCTGGGAATCACTGTAATCGTTCCAGGGAGCTACGCTGCCCCACCATGTGACGGGCCCGCGGCTTGAAAAACTGGCAATATTGTCGCCGCTATCCGTGGCTCCGACTGTTACCACTGCACTCATACCACCATGGTAAGTCTGATCGGGGTGGAACCATGGAGGAGGGCAGTCTCCGCTTGAGAGTATCGTACCGGAGCCTGAACCGCTGTTACCCGCAGCAACGCTGTGGAATACACCTGCTGTAAGAAGGTTCTCTTCTGCCACTCTTAAAGTTGCGTCTCCGGTTCCGGGGGCGCCAAGGGACATGGTGAGAACTGCGGCGCCGTTATCGGTACCGAATTCCATGGCCTGTATCCAGGTGGCCTCTCCACCGCTGTAATAGTTGATACGGAGAGCCATGCAGGTTGCGCCGGGGGCGATACCTGTCTCGGTACCCTCTGAACCGTCGCCGAGTACTGTTCCGGAACAGTGTGTTCCGTGACCGTAATCGTCCATCGGGTCGTTATCATTATCGTAGAAATCCCATCCGTAATGATATCCTGCCGCTGTATCGTGCCACATGTTGTTGTGAAGGTCCATGTGGTTGTAATCGGTTCCGGTATCGATGACACCGACAATAACTCCGCTTCCGTCGTAACCAAGAGCCCAGACGTCGTCCGCGTTTACCAGTGTAACGTTCCAGGTTATAGCCTTATCGAGTTCCTCCTGCGTGGCTTCCCGTACTTCGACGGGGTAGATCAGCCCTGCTTCAGGGTTGGCTGCAGGCTCGATAAGTGTAATATCACTGCGGAGAGACATATCTCTGATAACTGCCGGCGACGCTTCGCAGTAGACCGCGTTGGCAAGCCAGAGTGATAAAATGCCGGAAACATTCCCGGGCGCGTAAAGCTCGAGCTCGCTGATAATCTCCGTTTGAGATACCAGGGCGATGTTCTTCAGAGCATCGACAACGAATTCCTGTCTTTCGTCCCGGTTCATATCAAATGTGACAGCATCAACCCACTCTTCATCAAGGTCTCCCTGAGCAAGCATGAAAACGGGAATGAGTTCCGTCCCGCTATATGTCTGCATCAGATCAAGAAGATCAGGATGGATTGTGCCGGAGAATGCGGCAGCTGTAACGATAAGGAGTACAAGAAAATACTTCATTCCGCTTCCTTTCGGTTAGTAAGTATATTTAGACTAATTAGTTAATTAGCGTATAGAATAAGGGTTTTCCAATCTCAACGCAATAGCATAGTAAAATGGTATCTATTATTCCGGGTTTTAAACTAGCTTTTACTTCTCTTCTGTTCCGTCTGTTTCCGTGTTAAACTTATCACCGTTCTGGCCGCGGCGTTTCTGATCTCCCTCGAATCGTGTCTGAGAAGATCTTCAAGATAGGTTTTTGAAAGTGAGTACTTTCCTGTAGAAGCCCATCTAAGCAGGGATACTATGCATTTTCTTGTGAGTTTCAGTTTACCTTTTGCAGTCCTGTCAACCATCCTTGCCAGATCGTATCCTCTAGGGGTAACCTCCCTTGATTTCATGGTTCCGAGAAGCACTTCGAATTCGCCTGAATCATCGGTTTTTTCAATACTGCCCAGGAGCCATTGGGAAAGTTCAGCAGACGCAGGACCGGGTACCTTTCCCAGAAACGTCAGAATCTGTATGCGGTCGACACCTCTCCTCAGGTCGAGGCCGGTAAATGCTGATTCCAGCTTCCTGATCGACTCTTCGGGCAGCCCGTGCGGGTCAAATCTGTCAAGCTGCTGGAGCAGGTCAAAGTATTCTCCTGATTCAGAAGCGCTCAGCATCTCATCAACACATATCTGCCCTCCGAGCGTAAGGAGTGTTTTCCATACGATCTCCTTTTTTGCCCCGGGATTCTCCCTGAGAATATTCGCCACAGCGTCTGCGAGGCTCGGATCTCCCAGGAATGCTGCTCCCTCAAGAGCAGCAGAAAGTTCCTGCCTGCGGTTAAGCCAGAACCTTCCTTCATCTGATCTTTCAAGCTCGCATCTCAATATATCGGCAGCCCCATGCCAGCCGCTTATACCCAGACCTCGAAGGGCGGCCCTGCAGACCCAGGTGCTTCTATCTTCAGCGGCATCCTTCAGATACGCACCGGCTTCTGCTCCAAGTACAAACGGGAGGGCCATTGTAGCGGCGGTTCTGACATGCACATTCCCATCCTTCAGCGCAGTTTTCAGGGCTTCTGCCGAATCCTGATCGGCAACGTTTCCAAGTGCTCTTGCAGCGCTTTTCCGTACTTTGTAATCTTTCTCCTTCTTAAGTATCTCAATGAGACAGGCTGTCATTTTCTTATCGCCAAGGATACCCGCGGATTCCAGCAGTGCCTTTATCTGCAGAATATCAGGCTCCGAATTCCGAAGCCATTCCCTGAAATCACTGTACTCCGGGATTCCATCCCCTCCGCTTAAGAAACTGGCGACCGTATCGGGAAGAAGCTCTCCTTTGAGTCTCTTCTTCTCCAGCCCCGCCCTGCAGGCAAGCTGTTCCACACTGCTGCACCCTTTTCCGTTAACAAGTGATACCGTAAGGTCCATTATTGGATAGAACCTGAATTCACCCGATCTGTCCAGAGCTTCTATCCCGCCCGCGGCATGATCCGGGCCGCTGTAGAAACCGCCGGCTCTTCCGTTGAATACCCTTGCAGCGCGCTTCACGGATTCTGTGAAGCCGTCCCCTTCACCTATCGCGATGAAATCATCACCGCCGATATGTCCAATGAAATATCCTGAGAGATTGAATGTAAGTATTGCGCTGAGGGAACGGAGTACGGCATCCCCTCTGCTGAAACCGTAGTAATCGTTGAACGGTTTGAATCCCGATATGTCGAAGTATGCTGCAAGACTTTGCCCCTCGAGAACATCGGATCTGATCCTGGATGCAATAGCCGTATTCCCCGGAAGACCGGAGAGAGGATTCCTGGTTCGTGCGTTTTCAAGCAGTCTTGAAATGCCTTGAAGAGTGGCCAGAATTGTTTTTCCCGAGGTTCCCTCAGGTATGAACCCGGAAGCTCCTGCATTGAGCCACAGCTCCATGTTCTCCTCCGTGCCGTATACCAGCCAGGGGATATCAGGGCCGCAGCAGTTTATGATGGTTTTAAGAATTTTTTCAGGATTCCGGTTCCCGGAAACCAGAATAGCGGAACAGTTCATGTGATTACAGTTACCAATACTGTCAGATCCGGGAAAGGGGGAATCTTCATCCCCTATCCATGCGAATCTACCTGATGACTGCTTTCCCATCGTGCCACTCAATCTGTCGTTCAGAAGGGACTTTCAATGCAGATGCTGTTCCAGTCTTACCCAGTAAAGAATCTATAATATCATCCAGAATGGCAATACCCGCCGGCTGACCGGTTCTTCCAAGAACGATCCCTGCGGGAGCAGCAGATTTCCGCAGCATCGCGGTAACGCTTATAAGATCGTCCCCTTCTTCAAAATAGGGAATCCCTTCAATTCCGTTTCCATCAAGTAAGTTACCGGATTTAAGCAGTGAATTACCATCTGTGTACCCCCTGAGGGTCTCGTCATCCCGTTCGCATACCAGCACGAAGGGATAACCGGTGTCGATCAGTTTCTCAAATACTGAGTTTCTTGTCTCCCCAATGCGGGTGACAGGTATTTCCTTGAGCTTCCTCATTACATTGCCTATCCTTACATCGTTCATTCTGAGGATTCTCTCCGCAATAGGTCCTGTATCGGATGATGAATCTGCAAGAAGCCCGAGTATTTCGCTCTTACTCTCAAATACACGGGAATCGACCCTTCTGCCGACTATCAACGTGGAAAGAAAATCAGCGATGAGGATAACAGGGAAAAGAACTGCTCTGAGGAGCAGTAGCGGAAGGGATAGATTCGATACCACTGCTTCCCTCGAGACGAGCATCAGATGCTTGGGAATCATCTCAGCGAAGATAAGCATGAAGAAGGAGAGGAAAACTATCAGAACCGGTTCAAGCCATGAAATACCAGTACCTTCAGCGAATCTTGACGTGATAATCGACGCCAGAACAATACCGATATTAGTCCCCACCAGTGTTGTGGTGAGGTACCTTCTGGGATTCTCTATGAAACTGAGAGAAAGACGAGCCCATTTTCTGCCCTCCCTAAGGCGGCTGAGGGCTCGAATTCTGCTGGCTGCCGAGAAAGCTGTTTCGGCACCGCTTGAAAAGGTTGCCAGAATTACAGCGAGGACAAACAGTAAAGGCATCATTTCTGCGGCTCCTCGTCTGTTAAAAGCCTGATCTCCAGACGATCTAGCCTTGGTCCTTCTCTGGAAGCTATCCTGAAAATGTATCCCGAAATTTCTATTTCCTCATGCTCCTCGGGTATCCTTCCTGTAACTTCCTGAATCAGTCCGCCGCATGTCTCGGCGTACCTGGCTTCAAATTCTGTTCCAGAAAGCTCCGAAAGGGTTGAAAGTTTCAAGGCGGCCGGTATCAGAAGCCAACCGTCTTTAACGCTTACACCCGATGGAAGGGTCCCTGGCGGAGCGGCTGAGCTGAACAGGAAATAGTCAAGGATATCATGTACGGTAACTATACCGGTCCAGTCACCGTATTCATCGAATACCGCACCTGCTTCGCAATCTGAATCCCGAAGCCCCTTAAGGACGGTTTCAAGGGGAACGTTTTCCGGGAAGGAAGGCAGATCATGCAGCGTAAGCGGTACTCCGTCCCCTGCGATGAAATACTCCCTCGAGTCCACATAACCGATCACATTCTCCATGGGGCCGTCCAGGACAGGGAATCTGGTAAATCTGTTACTTCGCATAACCTCGCTGAATCGCTCCTCGTCCCATCCCATTCTCAGTACGGCTACTTCGGATCTGGGCTTCATGACATCGGTACACTGAGATTCGTTGAGTGTCAGGAGATTCAGCGTTGCTCCCCCCTCGGATCCAAGCAGACCTTCTGACTGTCCGAGTTCCACCAGGGCGATTATCTCCTCGCGGGACAGCCTGCTGCCGGGGCTGTTTATGCCGATCTTTCCGGATACGAACTTCGAGAACCGGGAAAGAGTGGATGCAATGGGCGTGCACAGCTTCATCAGCAGGAGCAGGGCGGTAGAACTTCTCGATGCCCATTGTTCCGCACGGGATACAGCCAGTGTCTTGGGTGATATCTCACCGAAGACCAGGAGCAGGAATGTCATCGAACCCACTGCCAGAACCAGGCTGAGACTGCTGTTGTCAGGAAACATTCCAACGGCAATAGATGCCGCAATGGCCGAAGCTGTGATATTGACAACCGTATTCCCGAACAGGATTACGGACAGCAGTTTCTCGGGGCTTGAAAGAAGGTGGAGAACCCTTCTTCCAGCTTCCGTTCTTCGCAGTCTTCTCTTCTGAAGCCGGTCAAGGCTGAAACAGGCTGTCTCCGAACCGCTGAAGAATGCGGAAAGCAGGAGAAGAATGACCAGAAATACGTATTTCAGCAGTTATCCCCCCTGTTGCAGTTCAATTGCCAGTAGATCCATGGTAAATTCTTCAGTGAACGTCTTGCTGAAATAACCCTTGCTGGAATATACCGGCTGGATAACCACCTCAATACTGTAATCGCCTCCGGGTAACTGAATACCCCTTGTCGTAATTCCATCCCACTCAGCATGAAAATCACCTGCAGGATACCTGCCTTCCGCAAGGCGGAATACCGGTTCTCCCTCACCGTTATAGATCATTGCGTCAACAATAGCGTATTCCGTCAGTCTGCCCTCTATCCGAAGGCCCCGCCCTGAAGGTTCAATGGAAACGTCAATAAAGTCGGCTCCTATCCAGAAATACCTGGCGCCCTCCTCCTCACCTACGAATACCTGCCCGAAGCGTTTCCAGATTGCAAGACCCGTAGGGGAATAGAATTCCCTGTCTCCGCTGCCTTCTGAACCGAAACTGCAGATGTAATCCATATTGTCTGTAAATTTGTGCACACAACAGGAAATACTGTCTGTTACCCACACGTTGCCCCAGAAATCGATGGCGGGATAGTTGAAGAAGTACCCTCCGCAGTCGGCAAGGGAAGCTTCGGCAATGATCTCACCCTCGGCCAGTTTCACGATGGAAGATGCATTTTCAGTTATTACAACAGCAAATTCCTCCTCACTGTGAAACCACCTCTCACCGCGTACGGCGTCCACTCCTGTGGGAGAATCAATCTCCACGATCTCCCGAAGCGTATCAGCTACGGAACTGTAGATGTAAAGCCTGTCCCCGGCGCGATCCGTAACGTAGATACTGCCGGTCCCGTCAAGGGCTACATCCCATGGTTCCTGAAATTCTCCGTGGAGCACTCCTTCGGGAATTAGTCTCGACCCGCTCCTCCTGAGGATCACAACCCGCCTGTTGCCGGTATCAGCAACAAGAACAAGACCCGAGGGATCAGCAGCGATACCGTGAGGATGCATAAGCTCATCGGGACCTGAACCGTTCTCTCCGTAAAGACCAAGTGTGTACATATTCGCATTGTAAATGATATTGCCGGTGCCTGAGTTAACACCGTATACAGCAAGTTCATCATCGTCACCGGAACCCGCGTCATCCCAGTCATCAAGTTTGACGCATGCAAGTCCCTGAGTGTTATCGAACCTTACAAGCCCTCCGAGGAGCATCGATAGCTGCTCCGTTCCTGCTCTGTAGATGCCCATGCAGTGCCCGAAAGGCGGGTACACCAGAGTCGTGGCGACCGGGGGCTCAACGAAATATCCTGTAACGATCATCAATATAATAAGTATCATTTTCATCGCCTTTCGTATATCCAGGCAGATCTCAGTACCTTTTTAACGTACATTCTGGTTTCCCTGTAGGTTATCTGTTCAATATACATCTCAGGGTCCTCTGGATTCCATCCATGCATATCAACCCATCTTGTCGCATTTCCAGGGCCTGCATTGTAAGCCGCCAGGAACAGGGGGGTTTCGCCGTTGAAATTGCCGTACTGCCTGTTTATGTACAGCGCACCGTAAGGAACCGAAACGAATGGATCAAAGAAATCGTCAGCTTCAAGGAAGGGAAGTCCGTACCACCTCGCAACATCGTACGCGGTACCGGGCATAAGCTGGATCACACCCATTGCTCCCGCCCTTGAAACCACCAGGCGGTCAAAGTAACTCTCCTCCCTCATTATTCCCTGCAGCACATCCGTATCGAGTGCAAGTGAATCCGTCGCCTCTAATGAGAGATCTCTGTAAGGCGAGGGAAAGTAGAAACAGAGAAGGGAATCCGGAAGCATTTCATCTGAAGATTCTCTAAGATCGGTATCAAGTGTGCGAAGCAATCTCAGAACGCACCCGTGGCGCCCCATCAGGGATAGCGCAGCCGCCCTGGCGGAGGGGGAACCTGCGGAACCCTCCGAGAGCATTTCAACAGCTGCTACGCCGAACCCCGAAGCGGTCATTTCAACAGCAAGTGAACAGACACTATTGTCCATCAGATCTATTTCATTAACAGGGAACCCTATATCGCTAGGGATACCAAGCCTTCGGGCGGCAAGCAATCCGTAAAACTCCCAGGGATGATCGAGCGCAACTGTATGAAGAAGGGAATCCCGAAGGCTGACTCGTCCGGCTTCACCTGCCAGTCTGGCTCTCCAGAAGAGCATCTCGTCTCTCCAGTAACCCGCCTGCCACCTTTCGCACGCATGGGACCAGATGGAGTCCGCTTCGTTGAACCTGCCAGACATGTACAGGGAGAATCCGCCGCGCCAGTGAGCCCGTTCATCACCGCCCCATGACCCCGATGTTCGGAGTGAGATCAGATAAGCTTCGGCGGCACTGCTCCATTCCTGTTCGCAATCGAAATACTTGCCTGCATTATAGGCGGCTTCCCTTGCAAATGAATGCTGCGGAAATTGAGCCGCGAATGCAAGGTAAGCCGGATAGTAAGTACTTCCCGGACTTCCGGACCCCCTCAGCGCATGAGCCCTGAAAAGAGCAGCCCTCGCTCTTATCGAATCCGGATCCCCGAGGTTTAAACTGCCGGCTGACTGAAGCAGCTCGTTGTAGTTCTCCTGCTGGAGAAGGACAGCCATCATGGAGCCTGTTCTGTGCCAGAAATCCCCCCTGTTTGAATATTCGAACAGGAGATCAAGGTCATCACCCGGGGCAAGCTGATCAACAACATCCCAGCGGGGGCTGTATTCATCAGGATACCGCTGCAGAACCTCCTCTACTGCTGTGGAGCACGCGAATGCTCCGCCGCTCATAATGCTGTCCCAGTACTCGAAGGAGCCGGAATCGGCCATTGCCTGAATTTCAATGAGCAGAGACTCGCTGCGGGGCGACCGTGTGATCTTATTCAGAATATCAACGCCCCGGAAACCTGCCGAATCAGCGAGTGTTTCAAGTTCTCTTAACAACACTCGCCGCACAGACGGAAAGAGTGCTTCGTACCCGGTCAGATAATCCAGCATCTCCTGCGAAAGGCTTCGGGGCAGAGAAACATTCGCCATCGCAAATACATCTCCGGGAGTATGATCATCCGGTAAGTCGACCCTGAATCCCAGAGAATCGATCTCCCATGAAAGCCAGGCGTACAGGGCTGACTGGCCGTTCGAGAGATATACAAGAGCTCTCTGGGGATTTCCGGCAAGGTCAAGAGCTGAGACCTTCCATCCGCTAAGGGATCCGAAACCCTTCAGTTCGAGGCTGTCAAGGAGCGATACGAACTCATCCTCCATAGCCCTGCCATGGTAGAGCCCAAGCATCCTGAAGAGGACCTCGTCCTGAAGTGTTGAATCCGCACTGAGCAGGCTCAGCAGGGAATCCAGCACGGGCTGAAATTCCCCTGCAAGATAGAGGGAATCAGTTCTCCGGAACAGATCCGCTCTCGCTTCCTCCGCCTGTTCAGAAGGAGGAATATTCTCCTCATGAACACGATTGCACGATAAAGCCAGGGTGAATATCACTGAGGAAAGTAGAAGATATCTCAATTGAACAGCTCCGAATAGATCCATGCATTCGCTATCACATGTTTTACATAACCCCTTGTCTCTGTCATGGGTATCTGCTCAATGAATAATTCGGGATCGTCTTCCGCAAGAGGAAAAGCCTCCATCCATTTCGCAGCGTTTCCAGGGCCGGCGTTGTAGGCGGCCAGCGCCAAGACCGATGAACCATCGAACGCGGAGAACTGCCTCGCAAGGTAGAGAGATCCGTACTGTATGGATTTTTCCGGAACAAAAAAATCGGATCCGGAGAGCACAGGCAGACCGTACCATCTCGCGATATCACCTGCGGTACCCGGCATAAGCTGGATCAAGCCCGATGCACCTACCCATGACCGAGCCCATCTGCTGAAATAACTCTCCTGACGCATAAGCCCCGTTACTATTGTAGCGGGAACATCCAGACCGGCAACGGTGCTCTCGGTCAGCTCCCTGTAGGGAGCGGGGAAGTAGAAGTAAAGCATGCTTTCCGGAAGAATACCGGAGCTGGCGCTTCTCAACTGGAAATCAAGTGTGCGCAGCATGGAGAGTGTACTGTGATGCTCACCCATTAGAGAAAGCGCAGCTGAACTGGTTTCCTTCTCGCAGAGATCGGTACCGCAGAGCATGGAAGATGCCATCGATCCGTATCCCCTGGACATCATATCAACCGCTTCTGCGGTAACAGGATTGCCGAGCAGACTGATTTCCGGCACTCCTATACTCAGATGCTCTGATCCGGTTCTTTCCGCGGCAAGGAGACCGTAGAATTCCCAGGGATGCCTTCTTGCCGTTTCAAGGAGGAGCTCATTCTCCCTCCCGGTATCACCTACTCTATTCGCGTACCTCGCGCTCCAGAACAGCATTTCATCGCACCATGCGGAGAAGGGGTATTTCTCTATTCCTGCAGTCCAGATGGAATCACCTGTACTTCCCCTTCCGCACATGTAGTGGCAAAACCCCCCTCTCCAGTGAGCTCTGGCCGCTCCGAAATCTCCCGAGGTGAGTGCCGCCATATAGGCATCGGCTGCAGCGGGCCAGTTCCGCTCGGAATCGAAATACCTGGCCGCCAGATATGCAGCTTCAGATGCCTTTTCATGCCGGGGGTACGCACGAGCATAATCAAGGTAACTGCCATAGAATTCCCCCGGAGGGCGCTGGAGAGCCCGCAGAGCCCTGGCTCGAAAGAGGGCAGCCCTTGCCTGCAGAGAATCAGGCATTGTCATATCGAGTACAATTGAATCGCAGAGCACAAGAAGCTGCCCGTGCTGTGCAGTCTCCCTCAGGATGGCCATCGATACACCGATGGAGAACGAGTTATCATCAGAAGCGGCAGCAATACTGTCCGCAAGAGAAATATGACCTCCACCGGCAAGTATATCGGCTATCAGCCAGGATCTTCCCCATTTATCAGGATCGATCCATAGAAGCATGAGAGCGGCGGTAAGTGCTACGTCATCATCAAGATCAAGGCGGTATTCCCAGGTTTCAGCGGAGCCTCCGGACAGATGCAGATCCCTTTCGGCAAGAAGCCTGTCGAATCTTCCGCTCTCGTGCACCAGCGCAAGATCCCCGGCAATTCCGTCCCACCAGGGTCCTTCGGTCTTAAGAGTAAGCTCCAGCTCATCTATGACCTCATCGGCAAGGAATCCCAAAAGGGCAGCATCCAGAACGGTCTGCTCCATCTGTCCTTTGCTCATCCTGCCATCCCTACAGATCAATGCCCTTACAGCCCTCTGGGCAACGCAGTCAGGTGCCGGAAGGATAGCTGATGAGATCCCTCCGCCCGATTTACTCTCAAGCCATAATCGAAGCAGAATGTCTTCGGAAGGTACCAGAGCGAGAGCCTCATCGGACCTCCTTGACAGGTCCAGAAGGGATACTTTCCACCCGTACATATCCTCTCCGGTCTGCTGCCCGATGCTGTCAAACAGGAGGATACAATCGTCTTCTCTCCCCACTCCGTGATAAAGACCGGCAAGCCTGTACAGTATGACATTCCGGGGAACATCATCTTCCCGAAGAAGCCCAAGGAGTTCCGAGACCGCCTGTTCATGAAGCCCTGAAAGGATAAATGAATCCGCGCGCTGAAGAGAAGCGGAGATCAAGGGCAATGATACGCTCAGGAGTAATAGAAGAGATTTAAGCATTGATCAATCCATCCTGCTAGTGTCTGAAGTGCCTGGTTCCTGTGAATACCATAGCCATGCCATGCTGATTCACAGCATCGATAACCTCTTGATCTCTAATGGATCCTCCCGGCTGCACTATTGCGGCAATTCCCTCTTCTGCAGCCTTGTCAGGACCATCTCTGAACGGGAAGAAACCATCGGAAGCGAGTACCGCGCCCTCAAGTGAATGTCCCTCCCTCCTGGCCCTCCTGACTGCAAGGTCAAGGCTTTCGATCCTGCTCATCTGCCCTGCGCCGACTCCGAGAGTCCCCATGCTGTCACCGATTACGATAGCATTACTTTTGACCGACCGGCAGATCCTCCAGAGGATATCCATAGCCTCAAGTTCCTGCTCCGAAGGCTGCCGGATTGAAACAACATTAACTTCTTCGAGGCCGCTGACCGGGTCGGTGTCCTGGAATAGAAAACCTCCGTTGATGCTTCTGGCCTGTCTTCCATCCTCCGTGCCGCCCGGCATCCTGAGAATTCTAAGCTTTTTCCTTTTCTGAAGCCGCACCAGAGCATCCTCATCGAACCGGGGAGCCATGACTATTTCCAGGAACATTCCCTTAAGCCCGGCGACAAGCTCCATATCAACGTTGCAGTTCATGGCGAGTATGCCGCCGTATGGTGAAACACTGTCAGCTCTGAAAGCATTGTTGAAAGCCTGCAAGGGAGTGTTTCCTCTTCCGGCACCGCAGGGATTACCATGTTTCATCAGAACGGCTGAAAGGGAACCGCCGGGCATTTCGACGGAAAGATCCCATGCGGCTGTTGCATCCAGATAGTTATTGTAGCTCAGGGCTTTTCCGCCAAGGATCTCCGCAGTTCCAAAGCCGGTTCTAGGCCATGAGAAATGAACTACAGCAGATTGATGAGGATTCTCACCGTAGCGAAGCTCGGGAACGAATCCTCTTTCCATGCTCAATGAGATGTCAAGATCGTAGCGTGACGTGATATCGAAGGTTCTCGATGCCATCAATCTTCTGAATTCATCATCATCAGCACCGTTGGAAATCGCCTCCAGCACTTCTGGAAATACATCGCACCCTGCTGCTGATATGACATGCTGCCAGTTCTTTGCAGCGCCGCGGGCCATTGAGGGGCCGCCAATATCAATGAACTCTACCAGTTCGGGATCATCCGCTTCCATTCCGGCTGTTTTTTCAAAGGGATAGAAATCAACGGCCACCAGATCGAAAACCGGTTTACCTTCCCTGACTCTCTCTGCCCTGTCTTCTCCAGCGGCTAAGATAGATGCGTGAAGCTCTGGATGAAGGGTTTTCACTCTTCCTCCAAGCAGTGAGCTTATACCTGTTATTTCCTCAGTCGGGATCACGTCAATTCCGCAATTCCCTATATATTCCGCAGTTCCCCCGGATGCGTATATCTTCCATCCCATTCCGGAAAGCCCGGCAGCAAGGATATCCAGATTCTTCTTATTCCATACACTGATAAGCGCAGTTTTAAAAGCCATTATCCTCCATCCATTTCCTTGCACTGAAATATACTAT
>QNDS01000054.1 GCA_003644925.1 Candidatus Fermentibacterota bacterium | reverse complement strand
TCAGGGAAGACGGTACACTCACTTCAAAAGCACTTGGTCTGATGGATGACAGTAATACCTCAGATGATGTTAAACAGCTGGTCAGCTTCATACTGTCAAGTTCCAGAGGAGTTATCAGCTGACGATGCGATGTGTTCTGCTATTCCCGATCCTCTTTGTATTCAGTTCGAACTCTTTGAGTGGTATGGATTACGCACTTGCGGACAGCCTCGAAAATGACAGTTCAGAAGTAAGTACGTGCAAAGAAATCCCTGTTATTATCAGTAGAAATCCCGGGACCGCCCTGCTGCGTTCAGCAGTGCTGCCGGGGTGGGGGCAATTCTACAACGATGAGCCTCTGAAGGGGATTTTTTTCGGCACACTTGAGCTCGGCTTACTTTCATGGCTGATAGCCGAACATTTCGCCTCTGAGGAGGCCAGGATCAATAACGATGACCCGGCTTACCAGGTACACAGGCAGAGAAGACTTGATCTGATCTGGTATACTTCAGCAGCCTGGCTCTTCGGCATGCTTGATGCGTATGTCGATGCCTACCTGTTTTCTTTCAGTACAGAGAATGAGGTATTCGAGAGAGAAACAGGCATAGCCGCAGCTGTCTTCATTAATTTCTGAAAGGGAATAAGAGATGCTTCTGAGTGTATTACTTATGATGGCAGGAGAAGAGGACAACCCTGACATCCAACTGCTCAGGAAAGCGAAGAATGGAGACAGAGATGCTTTTGGGGAATTGTTCAGAAAATATGAGAAACGGGTATTCAGAGTGGCAAGGCGGATGTGCGGGAGCGATGATGAGGCGTGGGATATCACTCAGGACGCATTTATCAGGGCCATGCAGGCTATGGACAGGTACGACACACAGTACCGTTTCTTTACCTGGATTTACAGAATTACAACCAACCTTGCAATTAACTATTCGAAGAAAAAGATGAGAAGGCACGAAGTGCATTTTGATGAAGCTTACAGCGCTGAGGGACAGCAGGTGATCGAAGACAACGTGGCTGACAGGGCTGCAGGTGAACAGCTGCTTGGTGCAGTAAGCAAAGCTGTCAATAAACTTACTCCCGCATTAAAAGCTGTATTTGTTTTAAGGATAGATCAGCAGCTCAGTTACTCGGAGATAGCAGAGAGCCTTGATATCGCTTTGGGAACCGTGATGTCCAGGCTTAACCGCGCAAGGACAAAAATAAGGGAAGAACTTGGATCTATGCTTGGAGAATGGGAATGAACTGTCCTGATTTTGACACCCTGATGATGCTGCTCGACGGTGAGCTGGAGGAAGAGAGGTCGAAAGATGTTTCAGAACATCTGAGACACTGCAGCAGGTGCAGAAGCCTCATCGATTCCCAGAGAAACCTGGAGACATCATGGCGGGATAGTTTTGTAACTCCGGAGGAAGATAAATTCCGCATTATGGAGTGGATTATTTATAGAAGGATTAACCGTCGTGCCCGCTGGAAATTCTTTGTTCCCGCTGTCGCCGGGATAATCGCTGTACTTCTTGGTGTCAAACTCATAATAGATAATGAGCCTTTCAAGGGCAGGATCACCGAGCTTTCGAGAGAAGGGCGGACTGAATACGAGTCTTATACCCTGCGACTCGATTATGTGCAGGAGGAATCAACCATTTCTAACATTGACGGATTCGATCCAGAGGAAACTGATTCAGATGGATCGATTTCCGCACCCGTTGAGGAACTGCTCTCCGCTGAAGATGTCTCAGGTGAAACCATCAGTGAGTCGGTTGGGTATGGTATTACTGAAGTGGAACTTGCAGTACTGCAGCCCGCCGCTGAGGAAGATGGTTTAGAGGCTGCTCTCAGAGGTACAAGCAGTATTGCCCAGGAAGCTGACCAAATGATTGCTGCGGGCGGAGAAGCACTCGCAGGCGGTGCCGGAGGCAGTGGCAGTGCTGGTCTCGGCGGGCTAGTTAACGAAGAGGAGTGTGAGGAGACTGAACTGCCCGGGGAGATTGTATGCTCAGGAGCAGTTGAGGGTATCTGTCCTGAAGAACAGATGGATGATATGGCCTGCATAACCCTTTCCACTGATGCTGATACTGCAGTATCTGTCGGTTCCGAAACTGTCCCTTCAAGCACAGGGGTATGTGAGGATACGGAAGACAATATCGGATGGAATCAATCCAGTGATTATTATTCCCGCTATCATGACACCTCCGAGCATGACATAGGTGATTATAAGGCAGAGAATTATGTTGAACTTGTCTTCGACGCAGGAGGACAGCCTGACAGCAGCACCGCACTGCTTCTTGATTCACTCTTTGCATCCTGGAGTGATTATATTCCCTCCATATACAGGGATACTGTACTGGTAGTTCCCATGGCGGGTATTCAGGAATTCTTTGAGGAAGGTAGTACTGTTCCCGTCCAAACCATCGAGTAGGGAGAATCAGGATGCGATTAATCAGATTAGCACTATTTTTTGCAGGAACCCTTTCAGCTGCCTTTCCCCGGCTTGCTGTTGTTTCCATCGATTTCGATGATTTCGCTCCTGACACGGTTCTTATCGGTGAAGTATTTGAGGAATTGGCGGAAAGCGGCAGATTTCAGATGGTTGCACTGGGAGACGATTCCTTCCTGGACACATCTCCCGATTCTCTTCTCAGTTCGCTGCGAACCCTTGCAGCAACCAGGGGAGTGGACATTTTCCTTACAATGGAAATACTCACTCCCCGGCAGAGCGACAGAACTCTACTCCGGAACGATTCACTCATAACCTACAGAACTATTTCCGTTGAAGTTCTCGGAAGATTCTATTCATCCGCTGGCAATCTCATCGGAACGATAAGTAACACAGTTGAAAGAGAGGAAACCCTTCCTTACCATTACACACCTGACACGCACAGATATGCAATTCTGTCAGCTCGGGAACTTGCATCGAGGTCAATTCTGGAGGTATTCCCGATAGAAATTACCTTTACCGCTTCGGATAGTGAAGTATTCACAATTCCAGCTGGAATTGATCAGGGGATATCAAAAGGTACAGTTATGGCACTGGTCGCTTCGCCTACGGGTATTCCCGAAGACATTTTCGGATACCAGCACCTCCGAAGCAGAGGGATTCTTCAGATAATGGATTCCCGAAGCACTCATTCAACTGCCCGGCTCCTGTCGGGTCTGCTTATCGATGGAGGAACCGTAACTGCGATAGAGCAATCCGCCCCGGCTATCCTGTTTCTTGAGTATGCCGGCATTGCAATGTCTTCTGAACCTGGAGCAGGTCTTGAGGACGACGCTTCGGACTGGAGCAATAACGTCAGGCTTGGCATCGAGACTGCGAAATGGGGACTCTGTTTCGGAGGCGGAGTAACCGCGGGGGGGCTTGACCACTCATCCTCGATTGGTATTGATTTTCAGTTCGGCACGAGGATCCCGCTCAACAGTCCCTCTCTTGGATTGAGACTCACAGGAGGAGCTGAACTGGCATTTCATATGCAGGATGTGAGGTCAATACTTCTTGCATCCAATGCGACGGCTATTGCCGTGGCTGCTGTGGCCGACGCGACAATGGAGTACCTGTTTTCAGGACATCTTGGATTTCAGTTAGGGGTTTCAGGCATTCTCAGCACTTCTATTAACAGCTGGACAGTTCGGGAGTACACCGGTAGTGTCAGAGATGCTGAACCTGATGAACTGTACTATACCGAATTGAAACAGGGTCCCTTTGGTGTCCATGCGGGATTGATGTATTTCATTTTCTAGTTTAGCTGTTCTTCCATGGTTTCTGAGCCATTCCGCGTTCCCAGATTATTTCCAGAGCTGACCATGTAGCTATTGCGAACACAACCCCTCCGATAATCCCTGAGAATAATGTACCATGTACTACCCCAAGTGCCAGCGCACCGCCTGCAATCGCAGCTGTAAGCAGTATCAGGATCGTTGCCGCGAGGGATGATGGACCCCATCTGGAAATTACGCGTGCTCTTGCCAGCTGAATTCCCCAGACTCCAAGTGGATAACCGGTTGCACCGAAAACAGCAGGAGGGATTTCCCTCAGGAAAAGCATACCGGCAGCCCATAGAAGGATAAGGGGAAGAAAAAATAGAACTGCATTTCTGCTCAAGGGAGATATCCAGTGCATCTGTTCAGGTACATCGCACAGAGCCGACCAGATAAACAGGCCGGAAGTGAAACCAAGAAGAAGAGAAGCTTCGCTGTTACTTATGAAACAGCTGAAGACCGCTCCGGCAAGACCGAGAACAAGAAGCACAAGCACGAAAACCCTGGGACCTATATGGCCCGACTCAGTGATCTTTACGAAGAGCTTTGCTCCGAGAAGCTGAAGGAAGATAAAAAGAAGAAAGGATGCTATGCCGAAGAATCCGGTTACGGCGTAATCCTTTAAAGTGACTTCAGCTGTAAGAAAAAGAGCAGCTGTCAGAAGATTCAGAATTCCCATAGATTTTCCTCCATGCGGGCAAATTTGCAAAATTTGATTGCCATCGTCAACAGATAAGTTTGCGCAATGTGCTCTGCGTGGTCATATATTCAGGTGTACCTGAAGAGGTTCCATCGTGTTTATCTGATATCAGGCGGCAACTGTCGGGAGGCTTGGATGAATTCTGTTCGAATTCTTGTATCAGTTTCAATCGCTGCATTAGCTGTCTCGTGCGGGGACAGCGGCGAAACCGCTCACAGGCAATATGATGAGAGTATTTCAATTTATGCCGATAAGGGTGTATACATGGAATTGATGCTGACATCAGAGGAATTTGAGGATACTCTTCTGTACAGGAATGAGATGCCTGTGGAATTGATAGTTTCCTCTGAAAATTGTGTATCAAGTATTACTGCAATGCTGGTACCCGGCTGCGGTTCATCTCCATTGGACAGAATGGAATACCTGTCCGGAGGAGACCTTCTGAATCTTGATACGAACTATGTGAAACAACTTGGGGATATACCTGGTTTTACTGCTGTTGTTTATCTCAAAGGTGATTCCAGTGTTGTGGAAAGAGTATGGAACAGAGGCAGCGGCGAACTGGCGGTTCTCCAGATAAAATCCGGGAGTACATCCATCAATATTCTTCTTGCATCTGTAACCCGGATGCTGGGTGCTGCAGCGATGCTTGAACCGGCAGACGGTCTTTCCCGTTCCGTATACCTTTCCGACAGGGTCAGAAGTGAGATCGTTGAAGAAGTGAATGCGGATGTGACAGTTCCCCCGGAAGTCAGACACAGAATAAGGCTCACTGTTGATCCGATGGGCCGGGAAATGTATGTGCTGGATTCGTTGACAATTGATTTCAGATCTACTCAATCTGACAGTCAGCTGATGATCTACCTCCCAAGCTGTGATAACGGGACAAGTTTTGAAGTCCTTGCAGGATCAGCTGAGAACTCGGGGGATTCAGTTTTGTGCATCGCTGATTCCACCAGACTGTTTTCAGCCCTGTATTCAGGAAACTGGGATGGATTCATATCATCCTCCACCGATAGAATCATGGGACATGGGCTCCAGATCAATCCATCGACCTCATTCCAGAGCGGTATGTGGTTCTACCCGGGGTGCAGTATCCCTTCTGCCTATACCATCGACATTTCGGTGCCTGACAAGGGTTACGAAGTATTTGCTCCTCTGGCGGAGCAATCCAGAAACGTTTACGATTCCTTGCTTACCGTATCCTATGTGTCTCCGATAGAAGGGATCATGGGTCCGCTTTCATGGGCGATCGGCGGCTTCACGGAAAACACCATTGCCGATGGCAGAAGCAGGTATATATGTCTTGAATCCGATTCGACTGCATTGGGGATGATAGATCTTGCTGATGAAATTACCTCAGTACTATGGCGAAACATGGCTTTCGATGGAGCAAGGATTGATATTGTCGTTGTAAGCTGTCTGGATCTTCCAGTGTTTATAACCGGCCCGGGATGCATTTTCCTTTCAACGGATGTACTTTCCTCACTCAGGGGCTATCAGACGTGGTCTGATTCCCTTGTCTGTGGAACAGTTGTTCCTGCCACGTCGATAGTTTTTGAAACGGCAAGGGCTTACCTTGCAGGGAGTACGTACCTTTCAGATAATCTTCGGAATGTGCTTGCTGCATGGTCCGTTTACAGATTTGCACTTGCAGACGATGAATCGGGCTCGAATCAACTTCGCGAGGCTTTCAGAAAGTACTATCTGTACTCTACGGAGATAAGCGGAGGAATAGAATACGCCATTGCAGATCCATTATTGAATCAATCTCCGCTTCATGATCCTGTGATATTCGGAAAGGCTCCGATTGTCATAGAGTTTTTAATTCATGAAATACCTGCCTTTGAAAGAGCTGTTCCCAGAGCACTTCGTAACCTCCGTCACTCTGGTGATTCATTCGGGAGATTGTTTTCAGCTATGGGGATACCGGAAAGCAGCGGATACGGAGAGATGTACCACCAATGGCTGTACAGCCCCGGTGTGCCGCAGCTTGAGATTCTCTGGATGGACTCTTCGGGTACACTCAACCTCCTGGTAAAACAGCTTCAGCCCGGTCAGGATTTCCCTCTCGGTTCAATACTCGATGAAGTCCGCGTTTATACGGAGACAGGTTTTGCTGACCTTGACCTCACTCCCGGTTCTACTGAGGGAATTTACATGGGCGACATACCAGCTTCTACCGAACGGATACTGGCGATTGATATCGATCCTTCTGCCGTTCTCCCCGCCGATATAGTTTATAGACATTTCAATAACGAACCAGATGATATTCAATAATCTCACAGTTCATATCCTTGAAAAGGGTTCTTATGAAGATCTGCTTCTGCCTGCATAATCATCAGCCGGTCGGAAACTTCGATCATGTCATGGATTCAGCGTACAATGATTGTTACCTTCCATTACTTGAAGCCCTTGAAAACCATCACGGTATCCTATGCGCAATTCACATATCAGGATCACTTCTGGAGTGGCTTTCGCTCAGTCATCCCGATTACATCGAAAGAACAGGTGAACTCTGCCGTAAGAGCCGCATGGAATTGCTTACCAGCGGTCGTTACGAACCTATACTTACCGGATTCAGAAGGTCCGATGCTGTTCAGCAGATAGGGGATTATTCGGGCTATCTTGCACAGATTTCAGGTAGAAAGCCCGAAGGGCTCTGGCTGACCGAGAGGGTCTGGGAACCGCAGCTTCCATCAATACTTGCCGAGGCCGGTGTATCATGGGCTGTAGTTGACGATATACACCTCAAGAGGGCTGGTGCCCGGGGGATGGACCTGTTTCGCCCGTGTATTACGGAGGATTCGGGACGAATTCTCAGGCTGCTCGGCAGTAATCAGGAGTTAAGATATCTAATTCCCTTTTCATCTGTTGAAAGTGTCATGGAGAAGCTCAGAGAGATGCATGATTGCGGAGCAGGCATGGTATTCTACGGAGATGACGGGGAAAAATTTGGTGTCTGGCCGGGAACCTGCAAACTCTGCTACGAAGACGGATGGCTTGACCGCTTTTTCAGTGAAGTTGAATCTGCCGACTGGCTGGATCCCATGCTTCCCTCAGAGGCTGTCAGAAGTGAAGCAGCGGGTCCTTTCTACATTCCCGCCTCCAGTTATACTGAAATGGGAGAATGGACGCTTCACGGCCCGCAGAGGGATGAATATGATAAGCTGCGGGAGCAGATCGACACTCATGGCAGGACTTCTGATTCCAGGATTTTCCTTACCGGAGGATTCTGGCGCAATTTCCTGTCGATCTATCCGGAGTCAAAGGAACTCCATGGCAGAATACTTTCCGCAGAACCTCTCGTCCGGAGGTCAGAGGATGAAGAAGCACTGCATCATTTCTGGAGGAGCCAGTGCAACTGCGCGTTCTGGCATGGGGTATTCGGCGGTATTTACCTACCCCACCTCAGGGAGGCCCTCTGGAAGGAATTGCACAGGGCTGAATTGAAAGCGCTCAAAGCTGTTGACGGATATCCGCTGGTATTGACAGCTGATGTAAACGCAGATGGTTCTGACGAAACTCTGATCGTATCGCAAACCCAGTCGGTGCTGATCCATCCTCAAAGCGGATTGACTGTAAGTGAGCTGACTTTTCTGCATGCGGATGGAGAACCCGTGCCCCTCGGACATACACTCAGCAGACAATCTGAAGAGTATCACAAGTCAATTCCCGGAGCAGGGAACGATGAGGGGGCAAGTACGATCCACGACGATATGGCATCAAAGGAAGAAGGACTTGCCGATAGAGTAACGATAGACAGGTGGAGAAGGATATGCTTCTCAGACCTTGTAATGGCATCATCCACGGATTCGAGCAGCTGGAAACAGAGTGCTCCTGAGATAACTCATTTCCAGAAATCCGCTGTTTCCTCTGCCATGTCGATAACAGAGGCCGCTGTTGCTTTTTCAGGAGAATTCGCAGAGGGTAAACTCAGAATAGTTAAGAGATTAACAGCTGATCTGAAAAGGGCGGCACTCAGAGCTCGAACGGAGTATTCCATTATGCCGGGGGACAGAGCAGGGATGGAGATCTGTCTTAACCTCATGACAGGACAATCCCCTGATCGTTACTACAGTGTAGATTCCGGAGAAGCTCATTTAATGTCCGAAGAGGGTGAATTCCATGGAAAGAGGATTGAAGTATCTGACTGCTGGAGAAAAGTCAGGACGGTTATTGAAGTGACCTGTGAAGCAGATATATGGGTTACGCCGCTTGAATCTGTGAACAGGTCCGAAAGCGGTTACGAGAGGGTTCATCAGGGAGCGGCGTTCTACATCTGGGGTAACGCTGATGAAACCGGTATTCTCGACCTTGATATCGCAATGCACATGGAGGCTCTTCATGATTCCTGAGAATGTCAGATCAGAAGTGGATAACCTGCGGGAACGGATACGTCACCACAACAGGCTGTACTACACTGAAGACAGGATCGAGATATCCGATGGCGAATACGATGCCCTCATGCGGAGGCTTATTGAACTCGAATCCCGCTGGCCCGGACTTGCATCTGAAGATTCGCCCACTCTCAGGGTGGGCTCACAACCACTGCCCCGGTTTCCCTCCATTCTCTGGGATCCGCCCATGCTGAGCCTGGATAACGTTTTTTCAGCTGAAGAATTCGCTGAGTTCGACAGGCGTGTCAGGCAAGAACTGAATCTTGAGAATGATCCCGTCTACTCGGTTGAACCAAAACTGGACGGACTTGCGGTTGCCATCATCTATGAGAACGGAGTTCTTCAGAGAGCCGGAACCAGGGGAGACGGAAGCGCCGGGGAGGATGTAACTCCGAATGTCAGGACCCTGCGATCCATTCCTCTGAAACTAACCTCCACTTCTCCCGTCGATCTCGTTGTACGGGGCGAAGTGATATTCAGGAAGAATGATTTTGAAAAGATGAACAGAGAGAGAGAATCCAACGGGCAGGATACCTTCGTTAATCCGCGCAATGCCGCATCAGGGTCACTGCGACAGCTCGACAGCAGGATAACCTCATCCAGACCACTGAGTTTCATCGCTTACGGAACTGCACACTGGCCTGCGGGGATTTCATCACAGAGTTCTCTTTTCAATTATCTCGAGGGGCTCGGTATCCCGGTGAATCCCCATAATATCGTATGCAGAGGCGTTGATGAAGTTGAAAGCGCCTATCACACGCTCGAGCAGAAACGGGATGAATTCTCCTGGGAGATCGATGGTGTTGTTATCAAGCTCAACGAAGCCTCTCTTCAGGCAGAGATGGGAACTCTTTCCAGATTTCCAAGATGGGCAGCTGCATGGAAATTCAGAGCTGAGGAAGCTGTAACAAGGCTTATCGATATTGAGATCCAGGTTGGAAGGACAGGAAAACTTACCCCGGTGGCGAAGCTGGAGCCGGTATTCGTCGGCGGTGTGACTGTCTCAAGCGCAACCCTGCACAATGAAGATGAGCTTCGCAGGAAAGATGCCAGACCGGGAGACATGGTAATCGTAAGAAGAGCGGGAGATGTGATACCTGAAGTAGTAAGATCCATGGGCAATTCGGAAGGAGAGAGAGGAAAAAGATTTGAGTTTCCTCGAATCTGTCCCGTTTGCGGCGGACCCGTTGCAAGGGAAGAGGATGCCTCCGCACACAGATGCATGAACCCGTCCTGTCCGGCCAGGCTCAGGGAGAGTCTTTTTCACTGGGGCGCGAGGGATGCCCTTGATATAGAGGGACTCGGCAGCAAACTCGCGGAGCAGCTCGCTGACAGGAATATGGTTAAAGATGTTGCAGACCTTTACAGCCTTACCCGGCTCCAGCTTGTATCACTGGACAGGATGGGGGAGAAATCTGCGGACAATCTGCTTTCTGAACTGCAGAGAAGTCTGAGGACGAACCTTCAGAAGTTCGTTGCAGGCCTTGGGATACCCGGAGTCGGCAGAGCTGTTTCGGGGCTTCTGTCCGAAAGATATGCAGATCTTAATGAACTGATGGACGCACCTGTTGATGAGTTCCTTGCCATCCCGGGAGTAGGACCTGTTCTGGCGGATAACCTGTATCGTTTTTTTCATGAGAAGATAACGAGGGATGTGGTGAACAGGCTTTTAAGCGCCGGGTTCAGTCCTCAGGGTAATTCTACAGGTGATGGCGAGAAACCTCTTCTTGGATTGACGGTGGTCTTTACGGGTGGGATTTCACTATCACGTTCGGATGCAAGGATCATGGCGGAGAAGGCCGGTGCGAAAGTCACAGGAAGTGTATCGGAAAAAACCGATATTGTAGTTGCAGGCCCCGGAGCCGGAGAGAAGCTGCAGAAAGCGCGTAAACTCGGTCTTGAAATAATCAGTGAAGATGAATTCATGCGAAGGATTAAATAGGGACGGAGGTAATTAAGAAATCTAATTACCTCCGTCCCCATTAAGCTCATATCCTTTCTGCACCGATATCTGCCTGATGTGAAATTATCTTTCCATAAACGATCAGCTTTCTAGAAAAGCGCAGGAGATAATAATGAAGACAGTCATATTCCCGTTGATAATCCTCCTGCTCTCGGCAATGATCAGTTGTGGAAGCAGCTCAACCGGTCCATCCGGCCCCACCGGAGCAGGGCAGTACTATCCCTTAACCACGGGGAACACCTGGGATCTTCAGCTAAACGGTATCTTTACTTCTGACTCTCTACCCCTGCAGGAAATTTCAGGGGAAATAAACTGGATTATCACAGGTGACACAACTCATTCCGAAGGCTTCCAGCTTTTCAACTGGCAGGAGACTTCGATTAGGGAGATCTCCATCGGTGGTCAAACCATCTCTACCGATACTCTGATATTCGTCAACTACGTTGCAGAAGTGGACAGTGTGATCAGAGCGTACAATTCCCCATCAGCATCAATCTACAGGATATGGATGAAATACCCCCTTGCTGCCGGGGACTGGTGGTACAGTGACTCTGAATTTCCCTCAAGGATCATGACTGTACTTTCTGTTGACACTTCCATCACGGTTCCCGCAGGTAGTTTTAATGAATGTGTTTACATTCAGCAGACGGAACCCGAGCTCCCGGATTCCTACGTTGATTACTTTTACGCACCAGGTGTGGGACCTGTTAAATATATTGTACATGTAGAGTTGATTCAGAGTGTCTACCATTCCGTTGCTGAAATGGTGGAGTATTCTGTTCTGTAATCGCAGGATGAATTCCTGAAGTTAATTAATTAGGGACGGAAATGGGGACAGACTAAAAGGTATGAAAGTGGGGACGGAGGAAATTAATGTATTTTCCTCCGTCCCCATTTCGTCACAGATCCGTCCCCAGTATTATTCTTAGTTGGCAGCCTTGAATTTCTTCATGAACTCTACAAGAGCTTCAATACCCTCGTAGGGCATCGCGTTGTAGATTGAGGCTCTGCATCCGCCGACGGATCTGTGCCCCTTCAATCCGAAGAGATCGTTCTGTACACCTTCAGCTATGAACTTCTTTTCCAGCTCTTCAGATGGAAGACGGAATGTAACGTTCATCAAAGATCTGCTGTCTTTCTTCGCGGTACCAGTGTAGAAGCCGTTGCTATCGTCCATGTAGGAGTAGAGGAGACCGGCTTTCTTCACGTTTGCGGCCTCAACAGCTTTGATTCCCCCCTGCGCAAGTATCCATTTCATAACAAGTCCCACAACGTAGACAGGGAAGGAGGGAGGAGTATTGAAAAGTGAATTCTTGCTCATGTGGGTCTGGTAGGAGAGCATTGTGGGAACTTCCTTGCGTGCCTGATCGACCCAGGAGCGCCTAACAACAACCGCTGCAACACCTGAAGGACCGATGTTCTTCTGGGCTCCCGCGTAGATCAGGGAGAATTTGCTGAAATCAAGTTCCCGGGAAAGGAAATCGGATGACATATCACTTACCAGCGGGACATCACCTGTTTCTGGAAAGTCTTTTATCTGAGTTCCCACCAGTGTGTTGTTGCTTGTTGTGTGTACGTATGCAGCACCCTTTGTCAGGTTGAACTCTTTAGGAATGAAACTGAAATTGGAGTCCTCACTGCTGGCTGCAATATTCACGTTGCCGAAGAACTTAGCCTCTTTGACCGCCTTCTTAGACCATCCTCCGGTAACGACGTAATCCGCAGTCATGGAGTCCTTGAGGAAGTTGTAGGGAAGAGCGCAGAACTGAGTGCTGGCTCCGCCGCCAAGGAAAAGCACTGCATATTCGTCCGATGAAAGCCCCATGATCTTGAGCATGTTGTTCTGTGTATCACAGAACATCTTGTCGAACTGAGCGGAGCGGTGGGATATCTCCATAACGGACATTCCCATGTTCTCGAAATTCACAACACCTTTTGCAGCTTCCTTCACCACATCGTAGGGAAGAGTGGCGGGTCCAGCAAAAAAGTTGAATACACGTTCGGGCATTTTCATCTCCCTGGTTAAAGTAATGCTTTTATAAACGAAAGGTTATTCTCTTTCAGAACAGGAAGAATATGTATACTGCAACCGGTGATTTGCAAGTGTGAGTTCGAGTATCCTGTCAGGTATTAAGTGTCGATATAATGCGCCGCTATTCTGAGTTCCTGCAAGGTAGTGATGAATGCGCATAGCAGCGCTATGTAATTGAATCAGCAACGCAGCAGGGGCTCTGAAGAGCTAGCAGGATGCGACAGTTAATGCTTGACAGGGTACTAGGCTTTTGATGCTCTGGATAGAAGAAATACGCCCAGTGAGATATAGACAATATCGGCTATGCTGGCGGCAAGAAGAGGGGGAAGAGCTCCTTTATGACCAAGGGTCTGACCGAGCCGGAGAAGTGAGAAAAAGATGAAAGCAAGCAGTATGGCAAGGCCGATGCTGGAGGATTTGCCGCTTCTTGGATTTCTAAGGGCCAGAGGGGCTCCGACAAAAACCATGATCAGGTTTGACAGGGGGAAGAAGAACTTCAGATAGAATTCGACCAGGTCCCCTCTTGAGTCGCCCCCCGCTTCATCAACGCTTGCGATGTAGTTCCGGAGTTCGATGAAGTTCATTTCCCCCGGCGCTTTCTGCCTTGCCCCGAAATCTTCAGGCGTTTCAGATACTTCAGGGATAAGCAGAGTATCGGCAGTTGAAAAAACCAGTGCTCCGGATGGTCCGAATACTCTGTCGGTGGTGCCTATACCTGTCCATGTGGAATCGAGCCACAGCATTCTGTCCAGATCCAGTCTTCTTGTAACCCTGCTGCTGTCATCGAACCATTCTATGGTTACATTGTCCATTGCTTGGGACTGGCCGTTGAAAAATCCGATATCAATTATCGACCCATCGGGTGATCTGTGCGCGAAGTTACTTCTTTTCGAATAGTTGATAGGTTCCTGA
>QNDS01000053.1 GCA_003644925.1 Candidatus Fermentibacterota bacterium | reverse complement strand
GAGGCCAGCCATTTCTCGATAGCTGCCCCTACCCCCTTACCTTTTGGACTCATGCCCGCCAGAAAGGATTTAGCGGGTTGGCCCAGCTTTTTAAGATCGAGATCAGCCAGTATTTTAATGGATGATTCTTTAATCTTTTCCGAGGATATTTCCTGAGTATCGAGAATAAAACTTGGGTCTTTTGCACTTTTAATAAGATCATCGGCCCAGGACTGGAGGTCTTTTTTCTCTGCCGTAGAATAAAACACCTCCCGGCTCTCCCCTGCTTTCGCAGGTACTTTGTAAGCTTCCTTAATTTCCCCCCTCATAGCACTTGCGGCCAGGGCCACATAATCATCCATCACAAAAATGTCTGGTTTAACACCAAAGTATTTAACAGCCCATAACCGCATACGTGCAATAATTTTCCGATACAAGGGTAGTTTTATATTTGCATGATCTTCAACGAAATAAGCCACTGCTTCCTCATTAACAAGGTCAGCGCGCGTTCCATAAGGTACTCTACTCATGGCTTGGCTTACAGCCTTACCCAGTGGAGTCTTTTTCCCATTATTTTCTACAAAAGCCCTGAAGACTTCCTTGGCAAGCTTTTCCCCAAAGATTTTATTATATCCAAGATGGACTCCGAGTTCATGCATCAGGACGCCCCATGCCTTACCTTTTTGTATATTCTCAGGGATAAGGTAGACAATGCCGTTTTTAAAAAAACCCTGGTCCTTGCTCGCACGCTCATAACCAATTATGTCAGCCTGCTCTTCTCGTGTTATGAGAATAACTTTCTTAGATTTCTCTAATGCATCAACCGCTTTTTGCCCTATATGCTTGGCTATCTCGGCCCTTGCCGTATCAACAGTGAGATTTTTGCCTTGTGTCCTGCCTTCTGCAAAAAGAGGCTGCCCAGCTGTTTGGATAGCTTGGCGCATTTTTGGAGTTATGGACATAGTGTGGATAGTTTCAAATTTTTGGCTGTCAATGTACTCAGCAGCTTCTTTTTTTGTATTAAATAATAACTGGTCTCCAGTGCTGTCTTCAAATACGTATCCATCCCCACGAACAATCCTGAATCTTCCGCCGCCTGCTTCATCTATTCTATATTGTCCAGCTTCTAGACTATCTGTCCCAACCTTAGCTCCCCACTTTTTCCCATACTTTTTTAAGAAACCAGGGATCTTTTGATCATAGAGAATTTTATAGAACTCACCGCCAATAGTTAAATTCTTGCCTTCAAACTTACCTGAATTCTCAGAAGATTCACGAATCTTATTAGCAAGCTCTTTGCCTATAAGATTATTTAGATTGACTTCACGGCCCTCTATTATGGTTTCGCCTTGGAGTGGGATTTGTTCCATAAAGATTTGCCCACCATCTTTTACGCCCGATATATGGACATCCTTTCCATCTCTCCATCCTTTACTCCAGTCAATTCGGTCAACACTTTTCCGAAGCGCACTTTCCCACCGGTCAACCTGTGTCTTTGCGGTATCCCATGAGATCCCATCAAAGTCATTCTTGATGGCATACTCAATGGCTTTTTTTGCTACAAGCTCGTGCCAATTTTCACCCCAAGGAAATAGCTTTTTTAGATTGGCAAGTTCTTTCGCTGCAACTTCAGCGGAAGGAAAAATTTTTCCAGCCTTTTCGCTCCCAAGTTCGACCATTCGACTATAAATATCACTCTGGAACTCAGCTATATGAAAAAACTTTTTGCCGTTTATTATGCGGGTATCGCCTCGGATGTGGGCTATTACGTTTGGCTCTTCCCAATGGGAAGATTTGTAAATTTTGTTCTTTTCTGTTTCATATTTTTTGCTTATTTTTATACGTTTTTCTTCTGGCAAAGCAAAAAAATCAATCCTTGACATATCCAACCAATCAAAAAAGTGAGATGGCACCAATGCCTTCGGTACTCTTAATACCAACTCCCGATAACTACCAGGCTCACCGCCGGGGAGGACATATTGCGCAAATTTGGTTTCATCTTTAGCTTTTCCTTTTTCAACTTCCTCAATCCGAACCTCATTCATCCGCAAGAAGTCAATAACCTCAGCCTTAGTAACCTTGTCTTTACCCTCCAACCACTCAGCGAGACCCACAGCATCTATTTCAGCCTGCTTCACTCCGGGAGCCTTCTTCAACTGATTTATGACAGACTTGGCCGGTAGCTTAGCCGGAAACTTAGGAGCCTCGGCTGCTCGCGTGAGTGCTGAGTACATATCTGCCTGCCTTATCATAGAAAATCTGATAGCTTCTGCGCCACCGATCATTCCCCGCTCATTCTTTAAAATTCTCTTAGCCCCAAAATAAGCCTTCCGCATCAGAGGCTTAATCTTATCCCATACCTTTTCAAACTGTCTCTTCATCTCAGCGGAGAACGCTTTGAAATCTTTATATCCCTGTTTAATTACATTCGCCCCGATACGGGACAGGTCGTTTATGATCTCAGAGGAACCCTTCTCACCCTTAATGTTGGCAAGAACACGGGACTTCGCTTTTTGTAATTCTGTTTTCTCGGCAGGCTTTTTAGATACAGCCTTCTTCTCGGATACAGCCTTCTTCTCGGATGTAGCCTTCCGTGCCCCTTTTTGCTGAACTTTAAGATCGGCTACCCTTTCCTCAAGTTCTTCAGTAGTATATTCGTTAATTCCCCGATTCTTGCGGAAGTCTTCTGGTAATTTGTCCCACAATTCTTTCTTGTGAGCATCGGCCTTTTCAATCTCAGCCCACTCTTCAGGATATTTCTCTTTTACTTTGCCAAGTTCGCCCTTCTCTACTTTTTCCCCGGTCTCTTTTACATATCGCTTTACGAGTTCGATTTGGCTTGTGGCCTTCTTCTCAAGCACAGCCTTCGGCTCTGCTTTTGCCTCCCACTCAACGCCCCTCTTCTTCAGTAATCGTCTAGCTGCTTGTGTTGCTTCAACGTCTGGATGTCCATTGGCAGTCTTAATTAATGCTTCCGTGCGTGTAGGCTTTTTTATTTCCCCCGCTACTACCTTAGCCTTATACTCTTCTCGCAGTTCGTCACGCCTCTTGATTAACGCATTATCTTTCTCTGCCTGGCGCTTCAATGCCCTTTCTTTGGCTCTCCCCGGCTGAATATTTTTGTGAAGGGCTGATTCACCCATTTCTTGACGACCTGCCCCTTTTCGAGCAAGGTAATCCTCTTCACTAATTACTTCAGGCTCTCCCTTTACTTTTGGATGTTCAGCCTTAACTGCTTCACCAGGCATCTTGTAATGTTTTCTTACAACATCAGCTATTTTATCATACTCGGCCTGAAGCTCGTCTCTGTGGGCTGTTACAACCTGCACCATGGCATCCTTGGGCGATATTTTTTTCTCTATCGCCAGCTTTCGGGATTCTAAGCGCAAAGCTTTTCTTTCTTCAGCCGTGAATAGATTCTTATGTATTTTGAAACAATTTATAGCAGATGCCATCTATAATCTCCCAGATAAAACTATGCCCATAATAATTTCAATAATTTCCTTATCATCCCTCAACCGCCAGCGATACAAATCTTCTTGGACCTTGCCTGTTACCCCGCCTCCCGCGTCGAATATACGTTCTGGCTCTTCTGGTACAGGTATAACGATACTCTTCGCCGTGAAGGAATGTCGTCCACCAGGCGTAGCAATGATTGATAAGGCGGTGAATAAACCTTCGCCTTTCTCTCCAGCTCCGCTTGAGGTCTTCGCCGTGAAGGAATGTCGTCCACCAGGCGTAGCAATGATTGATAATTGAGTATATGTTGCCATTCATCGTTATACTAACACAAAGGTATCGCCGTCCGAAGGAGCCTCGGTTGTCGCTGTATAAGTTAATTTTTTTGTTGCTCCATCGTAGTCAGTTACATCAGTAGCCTGATCTTTAAGCACACCGCTCGTCCAGATTATAATACGACCATTGTAGTGATCGTTTGTAGCCTCTGTTAGATTAGTGGTCATTTGTGTAGTTGACAGCGTTCCCGTCGCCGCTGCTCCCACTACTATGGTCTCAGCACTTGCCTCCAAGTGATCGGCTGCATCAGTAGAGCCTGAGATTGCCAAGACATCGGCTTTTATGTTTCCGCCGGACAAGGCCGCCGGTATCCGGGATTGAATGTCCTGTGTATCAGTCTCAATAGCTGACAATTTAGTTGAATTGCTGTCCATTTCAGCCCTAATTTCTGATACAGTGGGCGCAACTCCAGCGGCATCAGGTACCACGGTGTTCGCTCCATAGTCACTAAGTGCCGTATCACACTCGGCATTGACATCAAGCTTGCCTTGAGCATTGAGTGCAACTGTAGTCGCTGTGGCCCAGTTACCTTGATTGGTTTGCAGTTCATCTGTGTCTTCCAAGGCAAGAGTCAATTTTGTTCCTGCACCTTCCATCTCAGTCCTTATTTCTCCTACTGTTGGTGCAGTAGTTCCTGGAGCCGTAACAAATACCTTTACCCCATCTCCACCGACTATTGTAAAGTCTGGAGCAGAATCGATTGTCACCGTTTTCGTAGCGCCTACATACCCGCTGCATTTCCTAACACTCGGATAATCGCTGTTGCTTGCATCGAAGACAACAATTGCCTGGTCTTTATATGCATCATCATCGTCCGAGCCAGCCGTAAGTACAAAAACGGTTTGACTTGTAACAGATGCGATTGTGGTATCTATTAAAACATTCGGATTTGTTCCCCCGCTTGGAGCCTGCTCAAGAGCATTGGCAGTATATCGTGAAACGCCTCCGTCATTTTCGATAAGCTCATTCAGCAAGGCCGTTGCTACCCCCGGTTTACTTGCAGGGTCATAGTCGGTTGCAAGTAAGTGATCGAGATGAATATCAGTTAAGGCAGTTGCTATGTCTGTTGGCGTCGCTGCCACCCCTGCGCTGTTCACTATTATCTTCGACCCCAATTCCCAGTACGTCCCGGTTGCATCAGTTATTTTCCATTGGAGGTGATAAACAGCATTGACATCTGGTATCGGCCACCCGGTATCATAAGTCCACAATCCATCATCATCTTCTGTTAGTGCCTGATGTTTTGTGGTCCAGCCAGAAGCCTTAAAAGATGAATCATTGAAGTCATACCATTGTCCATCAGACACCCGCCTGATTCCGAAAGCAATAGCAGTTACACCCGAATGCGCTTCCTGGTATCCAGGATAATACGTTTCGCTTTGAGCAAGACGTTCTGTACTCATCGTCTTAACCTCTTAATTTTTGAGTTTATCGATCCATCGGTTGGGGTTGCCGGTATTACAGCATCTAAGGCGTCGGCTACCTCACTTTGGACATCTGCATCCCAATCTGAGTTCCAGGGGATAGCAGTAAGGGCAGTACCATTCCCCCCGCCAAGTACGGCAGCTATTGTCGCATCCAGGTCAATCGTTGTATCATCTTCGTCTAAAGCAGTAAGTGTTCTGGTTACTGCATCCCAGGGGTTGTCGTCGATGCCTGAGATTGCCTCATCTATGTATCCAGCCTTGGCATCAGTCCAGATATCATTATCAAGGGCATCGCCACCAAAGGTATTGTTACCTGTGTGGTCTGCCCTTGCTTCGTCCCACACAGCATCAGCGATTTTAGTGGCATTATCGGCAGTTCCGCCAGCCCCCGTTACCCATGCGGCATCACCACGATCCCGAATGGCTTCGAGTGAATCAGAAGCAGCACTATATCCGCTCCAATCACCATCAGAGGCAGCTAATTTAGCCACGATCGAATCATTCGCCGGATTATCGGCATCAGCCACATGAACCAAATGGTCAAGCTCTTGGGCTACTAAAGCATCATTAGCTTCGCTTTCTACTTCAGAATCCCACGAAGCATTCCATGGCACATTAGACAGACCAGCCCCAGCCGTACCTATATCATCCGTATCCGTAAGAATTTCGTTGATGTCTGCCCCATTATCATTAGCCGTTTGAGTAGTCCCTCCAACCATAGCAACATCTGTTCTGCCACCGGCGCAGACATGATACACTGTAGTATTATCAGGGGTAGTTGCCCAATTCGGAATAACCAAGGCTACTTTTGATGTACCATTGTAATCGCCGATCAACCTAATCTGATTTGCCCCAGTTCCAGAAACTAAATGTACAAGTTGGTCATTATAATAATCATCAACTGTTGATGAGCCTGTGGCGGCTAACGTAATTGATCCGGCTGTCCCAGCTTGTGCCGTACCATGTGCTGTATGCTCTGTGTGAGCAGAAGCCCAAATCTGGAATACACTTGTATTGTCAGGATTGATTATCCATGTACCGTTTATTGTCGCAACTTTTGTGGTTCCATTGTAAGCGACAATCGTTTTAGTCTGTCCGGCTCCTGTGCCCTCAGCTAGAATTATAACTGATCCGACATAAATATTATCGGTACTGGAGGCCCCAGCATCTAACGTAATAGTTGAAGCCGTCCCTGCCTGTGCAGTTTCTAATCTAATAGCTTGAGAAGCTAGCGCCCTGAGGCGTCTTCCTGCACTTGTTACAATATTATGAGTCGCTCCGGTAAGTGTTTCATCCCAAACGAGATCAACTAAAGCGGTCAACCCCGCTCCGGCAACGCCGATATCGTCAGTGTCTGCTTCTATCGCTATGAGACGGTTTTCAAGGGTCGTTCCTGTGTCAGTTTCAATCTCATCAATTTGTGTCTCAGTAGCAGGCCGCAAAAGAACTGTGCCTGAATCGGTGTCAATCTCACCTGTTCCGGTGCCGTCTTTGACAATAACAGTCGGATAGCCTGCTTGTACATCAGCAGGAAGTGCCGTATCGTTCCACTTTTCGACATTAACCTCAAGTAGGCCATCGCCATTATCCTGGATCGCATCGCCGCCGACCTGCTCGATGTTTGCACTCACATTGGAGGCAGAAACTACATTGCTGTCCACCTCGGCCTCAATTTGGAAATTATGGCTCATTGTGCCAGCGTCACCATCAACAGTGGCTGCAATATAGACTGTGTATGACTTGCCCTTCTCAAAGCCGTTTGCCGCAGTGAGTTGAATGCGCTCTGTATAAAAACCTATGGTGTTCCCATCGTCTATCTTTGCCGTGCTACCCGTTAAAATAGCAGAGGCAGTCTCATCCTCGTATATTCGGTAAGTAGGAGCGCTTGCCGCATCAGTAGCCACACCGGTGTCGGGATCATGAGTATTGCAGGAAAATGTCAGGTAATCGTCTATCTTCCAAGACCCAAGGTAGGAGGCGTTAGCTATGGAGAAAAACAGGAAAAAGAAGATTGAGAACAAGGAAAGTATTTTTTTCATTTGATAACTTGACCTCCAAATATTAATGAATGAATTCCATCTGTACTAAATATGGGGACGCAGAAAGAGGGTGAGGGGCCACTGCTTATATACTCATCCGCCCCAATATCCCAAGTACCGGAGCGAGTATCGTCGTCTATGTCATCGGAAAAAGGCCATGTTAAATCTGACGAGAAATCAGTACCAGCATCTACCAAATCACTGATGGCAACTATATGGAAATTGTCGTTTGCATAGTCAGTAAAGTCACCAGATGTTACTGTAACAATATCATTTGAGCCTGGAGGATCGTCCGCAGTTTCTCCAGCATTATAGTCACTTCCCGAGTAAAATGCCCCATCCCAGTTTGTTGTGTTCCCGAAGGCAACAGTGTTATATACACGAGTATAACCTGATGATCCGTTTATACCTGTTTCGCAATCAATAAATGAACAATTTATTAGGTACGTTCCAGTAGAACCATAACTTTTAGATCTATAACCATTGTTGGCGCAATTAAAACCGATACAATTTCGTATGCAACAATACTCCCCATAATTATAGAAACCTTCTGTTGCTCCCTTTGTAATGCACTTATCTACCAAGCAATAGTTGGCGTTTATACGGATAGATCCGTAACCTGTTCCCCCAGTATTATTGACTTGTATCCCGATGGCTTTACTATAATCTTTAGCCATAGACAGAAAACCTCCATAACCTTGATTTCCCTCAAGTCTATACTTCCCATCATCCCATTTCCCCTCATGCCTCTGGCTATTAATACTCTCAGCCTCACCAATAGGTGTGTAAACCTGGAAATAATTATCGGCATCTGAACTGGTAAAATCTATGGTTACAGCAGTTGTGTCAGCCTTATTCCGAGTATAACAAGTAGCAAACAACACCGTGTCCGTAGCGGTTAAGTTACCATCTAAGTGGTTGCTGTCCTCAAAACTCGCTTCAAGTAAGGCTAGTGAAGCATAATCAGCTTTTATGGAATCAACGGCAATCTGCCCATAATTTGCTGCATCTGTGCCGTTTGCTGCCTTGACAACAAACTCCGTGTTGCCGTTTCCTATGTTCCCCTGGAGTGTACCATCCGTCGTAGCAATATTGTCTGAGGTAGTTGGTTTAGTCCTGTTTATTTGCTCGTCATTCTGCCAAGTCCCAGAAGTATTCTCTTCAAAATAGATATAACCTGCGGCATCCCCTCCGCTCCAAGTACCGGAAGTGGTTTCTACGTAACGGACTATGCCTATTGCACCAGATGTGCCGCCTGCTATTTTAGTCCCAGGCAAAAGCTCTGTGGTCCCGCCCGAATCAAAACCTATGCGATTAGGTGCAATATAAGCATGGTGTGTGGCGTCATAGGTAATGTCCATACCAGCACCAATATTGCCGGTTTGCTCAGTTAAAGTGGCTACACCGCCTGATATTGTAATGTTTGTGGCAGGGGCTTCCAGGTTATCACTCGTTCCATTAGCATCACAGGCGTACCAAACACCGGTTGCCGCAAAAGCAGGTTGAATAAATAGCCAGGTTAAGAGTACAAAAAATAATCTTTTCATTTTTCTATTTCCACTGCATCTGGCAAAATCACATTAGTATCACACATGTCTTTAATCGTTGTCTGTTTGCTGTTTACAACTTTGTGCCGATATTTAGGCGTTGAAAGACGCTCTTTAATCTCAGTGTCGGAAAGCGAGGATGTGTCCGGCAATTTCTTAGCAAGCTCTGCCCTTACTTCTTTCACTGTTCCCTTGACCTGATAGACAGCCATGTGGGCATAGCCAACGCCCTTTGGATCAATATGCCCATCTGGCTGAATAGACACTATATCGCCAATATTGTTTATTCCCGGTCTAAGTGTTCCTTCAGCTATGCAGACAATCTGTGCAGCCTGGGCGATCCCTGCAAATAAAATGAAGATAATTGTCAATAGTGTTTTCATTAATTCTCCTATATCTTAATAGCCTCGATCTCTGTTATGAGACCGTCCTGGCCTCGCTTTACGATAAATCTGTAATCCTTCTGCTCCGGTGCAGGTGCAGGCTCTATTTTTATATCACTAATCGACTTTATGAGTTTATTAATGATAAGGGTATAATCTTTTCCTGTGTCCGCCCGCAAAGCATCCTTTATGCCGTCCACACTTTCAGAGAGCCTTGTTATAGCCTCGACCTGTTTAGATCGCATAGCGGCCCTGTTCTGGTCTCGTATAGCCTTTTTACTATCAGGTGTTAACTCCCAGCCTTTGCCCCTTAATTTGTCCAGGTCTTTTTTCGATATTGTTTTCATATCAGGCATTCCAGGAATTTGTTCATTTTGTCAAGCTCTTCTTTTATTTCTCTCAGTGCTACTCCTGCATCCTTTGTTACTGTAACGGTTTCACCCGTTTCAGTAATCATTATTTTCATTTCATATTTCACACCCGCTTTCTTCTTGGAAGAAAGAAGGGAAGATACTGGATCTTTGGGCTCTAAAGCTTCCTGTTTTGTTTTACGAATTCTGTTTTCTGTTTCAGCCCGCTTAATCCATTCATCAAACTCTTTCTGTGTTGCTTCTCCTTTAGCAACAAGATATGTCATCCTACCTGCTTCTTCGGCATCTTGTAGACGAATACCGGGAACAGCCTTTATACCTTCCTTTACGAGAATATTAGTCCGTGCTCTTTCGTTAAATGCACTATCGACTATATCTACGATAGATTCTTCTTCCTGTTTTACCTCCGGCGCTTCCGGTTTTACCTCCGGCGCTTCCGGTTTTGCTTTTTGCTCAGCTCTCCAAGCCTCAAGTTCTGCCAGGGTCTCTTCATCGAGAACATCTTTTTCGTCCCAACCTTCTACGAATTTTGAGAAGCCCTCATCTTTTTTAAATCTTTCCAAGTCTGGATTTTCAGCTTCAACTTCGCGCTTAATATCTTCTTCAATTTCTTTTGCGCGTTTTTCATCCCGCCTCCTTATATCTGCAATAGATTTTTTTTGCCATTCATTAAGGTCTGATAATATCTCTTCATCCGGATGCTTAGCAAAATATTCGAGCATGTCATCTTCGGCTCTATCAAATTCTTTCCATCGCTCCTCACGCTCAGTTCTTGCTGCAATATCAGCTAATCTCTCAACTCTCTGTTTGCCCTCTTTCTGAGCAAAAATATCATCACGGAGTTTTTCACTGAAATCTTCCGGCTTTTCTATCCACCCCTCTTCTACAGCCTCCGCCGCCATCTCATCAAAGCTTAGACCCTTAGCATTCGTTAATCCAACTACGCCGGTTTCTTTACCAGATAACGCCCGCACCTCACCAGGAAGGGTCTTATCTCCTATTCCCCCCATGGCCCGAACCCAGGAAAGTAAGGTCTTGCCTTTCACTTCTTCTTTTGCTTTTCGGGCCATGGCCTGCCCGCCGGCCTTTATCGGAACGATCTGGTATCCGCCTTTGGTTTTTACAATTTTATGAGTGCTAGGCGAAACACCAGCAGCCTTCATCTTATCCGATTCAAGAGCATTGTGAGCACCATTCAAAGTAAGCCATGGAAATATTTTTTTACCTTCTTTCCTTTGAATAGGTTTATATTCAATTTTAAGATCTTCAGGTGCAGCCTTACCTGCCACGTATTGAGCGCCTCGGGGATAGGTTCTTTGGCCTTCCTTTGTCCTTACCTCAGTTACTCCCGGAGGTAGTTCAGGTTCATAAGCTTCAAGCTCTAACTCTTCCCTTGCCTTCGACGGGGCCTCTTCTGCCTTTCTTTTTTCTTCAAATGTTTTTTTCTGTTGTGACCTGCGTTTAGCCTTTTCGTAAATACGATTCAGTTCATTTTGTTCCTTCTCTGTGGCTTCACGGCCCTGGCGTTCTTTGAATCTTTCTTGTATCTCTCGAAGGGATACTGGCTCTTTCCTTACACGTTCCTTAGCCTTGAGATAAGTATCCTCGATATCCTTTATAGCATATTCGTCCGCAGGTTTTTCAGTCTTAACAACAGGTTCAGGCTCAAACTTGACAAATTTCGAATCTATATCCGCCGTAACTTTTTCTGCAATCAGCGCATTCAGTCCATGTTTAAGGTCTGGATATTTTTCTTTAAATTCGTCGATATCCTCATCTGTAAAAATATTATTTTTTAGACCACTTCGGATAAATCCCATGGCATTGTCGAGCGTAAACTCTTCACCGTTGAGTTGCCCTGTTGTGAGACCTTTATCAATGGCAGAAGATAGTTGTTCTTTGACTAATTCAGCTCGGACTATCTCTTTCCCATTTTTTATTCCATCCTTAAGCTCGGGGTATTTTTTTGACAATTCATCTAGGTCTTTATCGTCAAATAACCGATTCTTATATCCCCGTATTATCGATCCAGTTGTTTGATCTATATCCTGCGTACCATCTTCGTATGTTTTTGTTATACCGTCAAAAACAATTCTTTTGATTTTTTCGGTTTTGTCATTCGATTCCGCAAAAATCGTTGAAGTGCCACCGCCCATTATTCCGGCAATAGGTATAACGTTTACGCCTTCTTTCAATTGTTCTATCGCTTCTTTTTTAGTAAAAGCAGATTCTGGCAAAAGACCCATCTTAATAAGTACTTCTGCGGGTTCCTCAAGATATTCCGTGAGCCCTTCCCAGCTACCATTTTTTAGGAAATTTATTATTGCATTAGATTTTTGCGTTCCTAGTTTTCCTGTTATTTTACCAAAGCCTATTGAATTAAGAGCACCGGAGGCTAATGTCATTGCTTCCATACCAGCGGCAGCATCTTGTTCAGTTCCGCCCCTATCCAATATTTCTTGATAAGTTGACGTACCCTCCATTCCTCCGGCAGTAATCCCAGCAGCAGTCATCGATCCAAACTTTACTAATCGTTCGATAACTTTTGGAGTTAATTCAAGAACCTTTCCCGCTATTTTTAAATATTTTCCAGCGGCTACACCAGGAACCATCATCGAAGCAAAACTTGGGATCATATCAGCTAAATTATATGCCCACCAATTACCCTTCAACATTATTCCAGGATCGTTCAATATTGAACCTTGTATTTCGGGAGGCGCTTCAAAAGGTTTCGCTTTTTCTTTCCAATACGCCCTTGTTTCTTTCCCAATTTTTTTAAGTAAATTAACCCCTGTTCTAACTCCAGCATACTCTAAACCAGTGCCGACCGATTCAGCAAGGCCAATTTTGCCATGGGTAAGTCCTCTTTTAGCTGCCCTCAGCGGACTGAATCTTTTCGACGGGGATACTCCAAGCTCGGCTTTCTTTTCTTCAACTAAAGGAAAAGGATTTGTAATCGAGGGCACAGTTTTTAAAGTTTTATCGACCCCTGAAACAAAATTCGGCTTTTCTTTTGCCCTGCTCTGCTCTATCTCTTTCACGCCAGCATCGAACTCGTCCATCATCCAATCACGGGAGGACGCTTCTGGAGCTTTTTTCTCAGATACAATGCCAGGAGATACAAAGGATCTCTGCTTTTTGAGAACTTTTTCCCTCTCAATATCAGCTACACCCTGATCAAATTCTCTCATTATATCATTTATAGGCAAAGTATTCTCCTCAATATTGACAATTTATTATACTTAATAATTTCTGTAAGTGCCACTATTCGGCTGATATATCGGTCGGCTTATGTTATCTTGAACAGCGGAAGAGGTTTCCTCTTCTGGGGCATAAAGCAGTTTATACTGTTTATAAAAATCAAGATATCTCTCAGGGTCATACTTTTTCATATATGCCATATATTTTCTTTGTTTTTCTGGAGGTGCTTCTGCAAATTGTGCAAAAGTATAATCTTTTTGATTTCCCTCAAATCCTTCACTGGCCGCCTCACCTGATTCAGAGAATAAAGATTTAAATTTATCTTCACTAACAATTTTAGCTAATTCTATGTCGCGAGAATGCTTTAATTCGCCGAGAGTTAATTCGCGGCCGTATTTTATACTTGCGGCATTTGCATCTCTGATTGACTTGATTGTGGCAGCTTCCTTTTGCTGTTCGCCTATCAATCTTTGGCGAGCTAATTCACCAATTTTAGTTAATCTTGCTTTTTCAGCAGCCCTTCTCCTTTTAGTCTCTGCGCTTCCTCGTAAAGCGTTGTATTGCTCTCCCGTCAAACCTGTAAGCCTCCCTCTCCTGGTAGCTTCAGGCAACGATAAAGGAGTATATGTTCCCGTCTGGCCTATATTACTCCCTGGCTGTGCAGGAGCGTTAAATGTACCTACGTTAGAAAACCTCGCAGTACGTGAGCCTGATGGAAGAGATTTGGCACCGGGTATATTTGTATAAAATGGTACTCGTGAATCTAGTCTTTTTCGTTTTTCTGTTAACGGCATGGTAATTTCTCCTATTCGCTAGGTGGCGCTTGTTCTTCGTATGGATGACTTTCAGTCATAGAATCATGATGACTCCAACTCTCACTCTCTTGACCTGATTGCGTAGTCCCCATTGAAGCATTGGCATTAATAGCATTCATGGATGATGCAGCTAGTTGAGCGCCTACATTCATAAGCCCCTCAACACCTGCCCCCTGAAGTGATTTAAGGGCCTTAAATCCTTCAACTGATGCATTAACCTGTGCTATTGCTCTATCTAATTGATAGTGTGCATTATCGACTTC
>QNDS01000052.1 GCA_003644925.1 Candidatus Fermentibacterota bacterium | reverse complement strand
TTCGATGCCATGCGCTACCAGGTGGTAGTGCTTGACGAAGAGATCGGCTCCGATTTTGAAATAAACTCCATCGCATGGCAGAAGCACCCCGCCGGTGACCCATCCGCTGAATTCGCAACCTTCAAGATATACATGGGCCTCTGTTCAGAGGACCAGCTGGGTTCGATCTTCGATGACAATTACATCAGCGGGACAAGAACACATGTCTACGAATCGTCATCCCAGATCATGTCAGGGAGTACTGACGAATGGGTATCCATCGTGCTTGATACCGATTATCAGTACGCTTTCTCCGAGGGGAACCTGATCATCGAGGTGACCTGGGTCAGCTGTGTTGATCACAAGAGTTTCTATACCCGCAGCTGGGATGCCGGATCAATAAGAGCCATCGGGTACACACAGACAGGTGCCCCGACCCACCCAACCGGCAGCCTCTCCAGCTCGCTGCCCAGGCTGATGATTACAGGTACTGCAGGGGGAGCTCTGGAGTCTCTGACGTTCGGAGCTGTGAAGTCCCTGGATTGGAGGTAAACCTTTATGAAGAGCACCTTCTATCTGCTGCTTATCATCTCTTTCCTCAGTTTATCCGCTGAAGTTACCGTTGGCAGTCCGGAGGTCTCGGGCTGCGCACCCATTGGAATCGGTTGAAGCTCTTCTCTGCACTACCAGGCGGTAGTGCTCGAAGAGGAGATAGGCGACGCGATGGACATATCGGCGATCTCCTGCCAGCGCTACTCGCCGGGAGAGACCGTAGAGGGTACTTTCTACGATTTCAGTATTTACCTTGCCCTGTCCGATCAGGACGTGGTCGGCTCCACCTTCACCGAGAACTATATCGCCGGGACCAGGATCTGTGTATTCTCGAGGGATACTATGACCATCTCGAACTCACCGTACGATTGGGTTCAATTCGACCTGGACACCCCATTCTGGTTCAACGGTGTCGATAACCTGATCGTTGAGTTCCTGTGGAGCTCAGCTGAGACAGAAGACAGCTGCATGTATACATGGCACTGGAACACAGGCACTGTCAGATCCATCAACGGGGAATACGGAAGTCCGACAGGATCGATGTCCAGCCTGGTGATAATGTTCCGTTTCGAGGGGGACATGCAGCTGGACAGCTCCACCTTCGGCGGTATAAAGGCGATGCTCGGATCTACCTGATCAGAATGAACCTGAGAGTTTCCTGTTCTTCAGAGTGACGCAGATATGCAGTGTAAACCCCTGGCGGGCCGCTGAAACCGAATGTGCTCACCCCTGATGAAAGCTGACCGTTATACAGCACTTCCACAAGCCTTCCGGACAGGTCGAAAACCTCGAGCTGTATCTGTTCTGTACCGTTGATATTAACAGCGATGGAAGCGGAGCCTGTTGAAGGGTTGCCGGCAGTGCTCAGGTGTCCTGTCTGGGATGCCTCTGCGAACGGATCTTCTTCAATCCCTCCAAACACCGGTATCATCAGTTTACTTATGTAGTATTCGTCATCCAGCCCCTTGTAGCTCCAGTAGACATAGCCGTCAGGACTCCATGCGAGACCCATGGATTCTGACACGGTTACAGGGCAGGGCTCCTGACCGTACTGTGTGTATGAACTACCCATGTACCAGTAGAAGAAAAACTCATGACCGAACCTGGTTGTAAGAATCAGAGCGTATGGTAAATCAAGTGTAGCAACTTGGTGTCCCATGAAACCGCTGATCTCACCGTTCACACCCGGCAGTCCATATGTAACGTAACTGGAGCCATCCGGTTCAATGTAGTAGAACTGGTAAGGGCTTGAGGCAGCTGCTTCGCATAGATCGGGGAACATATTATCATTAAAGTCCATCCCCGCACCGTCGGTTAACGCCGGATTGGAAAATTCGACCCATGAATCTGATCCGTCGGAGTAGGAAATCATCGATGTGGTGGAACTGTTGATGTAGTACATTCCCTGGCTGGCAGCTACTCCAAAGCCATCTGAACCTGCAGGAAGGTTAACCTCTCCCTGATATTCGCAATTGGATGGATTTGCCAGAAAGAGTTTCCCGTCGGCGTTACTGCGGATTATCAGGTAACCCGTACCCCAGTCTATAGCTATGTCCTGTATCTCCAGGGCGTAGGGTATCTGCCATGTTTCCTCAACAACGATAGGAATAGCCGGGAAGCTGGGAACCTGAACCTCAGCTTCGATTGTTCCGGTAAAACTGGTAAGAATAATGAGAAGAAAATTCAGCATGATATACCTCCGTAACAATTTGATAAACCCCTGTATTTATTATTGAAGTATCCAGGATTACGGTCAAGAGCATGGTTTCCTCGCTGTCAACACATCTGACGAGTATTGCCAGAGGGTCTATCATTAACTTGACAAAACAGAATCAGTTCAAATAATCTATGTATGGATTACAGATTCCATGAATTATGGATCTGCATAATCATCGCCGGATGTCCGAATAAGAAGGAGGAGCATTATGGATTTAGTTACACTCCGGGCGTTTTTCATGTGGTGCACGATAATTAACGGGGGATTCCTGACCATTACAGCACTGGTATTAACATTCGCTGGAAATCTGATCTACCGGGTTCACAGCAAATGGTTTAAAATGCCGAGGGAAGCCTTCAATATCGTGATCTACTCGTTCATAGGTTTATACAAGATCATATTTATTGTGTTTTGTCTTGTTCCATACGTCGTACTTGTTATCCTGGGATAAGCCGAACATCCAATAGTCGAATCAAGGATCTTTGTCGCTGGTGCGGCACAACTCTAATTTGTAAGGAGTTTCTTCAGTGGAAGAACAGAACAGTGAAAAAAGGGATTTTACAGATGACCTGATGCGCGGTCTTTTCATGCTGATATTCTTCGTGGCAGCTCGATTTGTAGCGGTGCTGGTCACATTCATTGCCGTGTTTCAGTTTATCTGCACCCTGGTTACGCGGAAACCGAACGATAACGTTAAGGATTTCGGCAAAGACCTGAGCGTTTATGCAGCCGAGATCATCGAATTCCTGACCTACAGCACGGACAGAAAACCCTGGCCGTTTTCTCCGGGGAATGAAGCAGATCCGGAGGTTCCCGCGCCCACAGTGGAATAGACCGGAAAACACAACCCGGATTTCAACTTACATTTCCAATTGGGCAATGCGAGACAAATTGAACCTCGGGCTCACCAGCTCCGCACTGGCAGGTCATCAGGATCGTAGACTTCGAGGGCTTCCATGTAACGTCTCGCCAGGTTGAGGTTTGTGAACAGCGGAACACCGCAGTCGACCGCTGCTCTCCTGATGAGGTAGTCGTTCGAGAGTTCCTCGGACTGATTGTTCTTCGGAATGTTGATGACGAGACCGATCTTGCCGGAGCTGATATACTCCAGGCAGTTCGGGATTCCCTCCTCGAGAGGCCACCTGAGAGTCTCGGCAGCTATACCGCTGGCCCTTAAGGATCTGGCTGTGCCGGACGTGGCATAGATCGTGAAACCCATCTTAGTCATCCTGTCGATTATCGGCATCCAGAGGGCTTTCTGCTCCTGAGGGCCGGTAGATACAAGAGCAGTATTTTTGCGGATCAGGAAGCCTACGGATCGCATGGCAGAGAGAAGCGCTTCCTCCATGTCTTCACCGATACAGCCCACTTCCCCTGTCGAGGCCATTGCAACACCCATTGCCGGATCAGCACCTGTAAGACGCTGGAAGGAGAACTGTGCGGCTTTCACTCCGACATGATCCAGGTCGAGTGAGGAGCTCTCGATCCTCTGCGTATCTGCACCGAGAATCGCCCTTGTAGCAAGGTCAATGAAATTCCTCCGCAGGACCTTCGATGAAAATGGGAACGTACGAGAAGCCCTCAAGTTGCACTCTATTACCCTTATCCGGTTATCCCTGGCAAGGAACTGGATGTTGAAAGGACCCGTGATGTTCAGGGCTCGGGTGATCTTCCTGGCTGTCTGCCGGACCCTTCGTACTGTCTCGACGTACAATCGCTGGGGAGGAATAACTACAGTCGCATCTCCGGAATGCACTCCAGCGTTCTCAACGTGCTCACCCATAGCATAGAGTAGTATTTCCCCCATGGAGGCAACGCCGTCGAATTCGATCTCTTTCGCCTCCTCAATGAACTTGGAGATAACTACAGGATAGTCCGGGTTCACCTCGGTCGCCCTGTTCAGGTAGGCACTCAGGCTCGAATCATCCCAGACCACTGCCATTGCTGCTCCGGAGAGTACATATGAGGGTCGTATCATGACGGGGTAACCCACCTTGCGGGAGAATTCCATCGCTTCATTCAGGCTTCCTGCTTCCGCCCACTCCGGCTGATCCACTTCAAGCTCATCGAGAAGCGTCGAGAAGCGGTGTCTGTCCTCTGCCTGGTCGATGCTGTCAGGCGGTGTACCGAGGATATTGACACCGGAAGCATGGAGTTTAGGAGCAAGAGTGTTCGGTATCTGCCCTCCCATTGAAACGATAACGCCCTCGGGAAGTTCGAAACTGTATATATCCAGGACCCTCTCCAGACTAAGCTCGTCGAAGTAGAGCCTGTCGCAGATATCGTAATCGGTAGAGACCGTTTCCGGATTGCAGTTCACCATTATTGTGAGGTATCCCAGCTTCCTGGCTGTCTCGACTGCATTAACACAGCACCAGTCGAACTCGACACTCGAACCTATCCTGTAGGGTCCGCCTCCTAATACAATGACAGATCCGGCTCTGGGCTCGACATCGTCACTCTCTCCCAGATAGGTCATGTAGAGGTAGTTTGTCACCGCCGGGTATTCCGCGGCCATCGTGTCGATCTGTTTCACCGAAGGTCTGATTCCGTAGCTGAGCCTGAGTTTACGCACTTCTTCCCAGTCCGTTCCTGCGGACATGGCGATCTGATGGTCCGAGAAGCCCAGTTTCTTAGCCTCCAGAAGGATATCAGCCGTCAGGTCTTCAGGAGACACTTCCTCCAGCTCGATTGCCTTGCTTACGATCGTTTCGATTCTGTGCAGGAACCAGCGATCGATGAGGGTCAGCCTGTGTATATCCTCCAGGTTCATCCCCCGTGTAAATGCTTCTCCGACGGCGAATATTCTCCTGTGAGTCGGTTCCTTCAGTTCCATCTCAAGGTTCGGGAACTCAAGACTGTTGCCCACGAGACCGTTCATGCCGGTCCCGATCATTCTCAGTGCTTTCTGCAGGGTTTCCTCGAAACCGCGTCCGATTGCCATCACTTCTCCAACGCTTTTCATCTGGGAGCCTATTCTGCTGTCGATTCCACGGAAGCGTTCGAGATCCCATCTGGGGACCTTGATGACAACGTAATCCAGAGATGGTTCGAAGAAGGCAGAGGTACATCCCGTGACAGTATTCTTTATATCGGCGAGAGAGCTGCCCAGTGCGAGCCTTGCTGCTACTGCAGCGAGAGGGTATCCTGTAGCCTTGCTTGCAAGGGCCGAAGAGCGGGAGAGCCTTGCATTCACCTCGATCACTCTGTAGTCACTGGTGTCGGGGTCGAGGGCGTACTGTATGTTGCATTCCCCCACGATTCCAAGGTGATTCACTGTCCGGATGGCGATCTCCCGAAGAGTGTGGTACTCATGGTTGGAAAGTGTCTGGCTGGGTGCTACCACGATGCTCTCACCTGTGTGTATTCCCATCGGATCGAGGTTCTCCATATTGCATACCGTCATGCAGTTGCCGAACCTGTCGCGCACAACCTCGTATTCGATTTCCTTCCAGCCCTCAAGGTACTCCTCGATCAGTATCTGCGGAGCGAGTCTCAGGGCATTGCTCGCCAGTTCCCGCATGTCATCAGGACTCTTCGCAACACCGCTTCCGAGGCCACCGAGAGAGAAACCAGACCTGACCATCACCGGATAGGAGAGCCTATTTGCCGCTTCAAGGGCATCCTCTACAGTGCGGCAGGCTTCGGAGCCCGCTGTATGGACATCGATCTCATCCAGAACCGCCACGAAGCGCTCCCTGTCCTCTGTGTTGCGGATGGACTCGACGGGGGTACCAAGTACCTCCACGCCGAAGCGTTCGAGAATTCCTGATTCGTCCAGCTCGAGGCCTGTGTTGAGTGCTGTCTGCCCGCCGAATGAAAGAAGGATACCATCCGGACGCTCCTTCTCGATGATCTTCCCCACTGTATGAGAGTCAACTGGCTGCAGGTAGAGAGTGTCAGCCATCCCGGAGGATGTCTGGACGGTTGCAATATTGGGGTTGACCAGGACGGTCTCTACACCTTCAGCTCTGAGTGCCTTGAGTGCCTGTGAGCCAGAGTAGTCAAATTCACCTGCCTGGCCTATTCGAAGACCGCCGCTTCCCAGCAGAAGAACCTTCTTCACTTCAGCCACCCCGGACCTCCTCAAGGAAGATGTCGAAGAAATCGATGCTGTCACGGGGACCGGGAGCACCTTCAGGATGGAACTGGACCGCTGATATCGGTCTGGACCTGTGGCGGATACCCTCGACTGTACCATCGTTCAGGTTCGTCATCCATACTTCCCAGTCATCAGGCAGTGAGCCCGGATCTATTGCGTATCCATGATTCTGACTTGTTATCCTGCATCTCTCCGATCCCGCCATAATGACAGGCTGGTTCTGAGACCTGTGACCGTATGGAAGTTTCCATGTTCTGCCCCCGGCAGCAAGCGCAATCAGCTGGCAGCCAAGGCATATACCCGATACAGGTACATTTTTGCCAGATTCAAGCAGAGCCCTAATGCGTTCGATGGTGCCCCTCAGCACGGCAGGATCTCCCGGACCATTCGAGATCAGGAATCCGTCCGCTTCCACCTCTTCAAGATCGTATTCGTAAGGAAGTACTTCCACACGGCAGTTCCGCTCAAGCAGCGCGTTCAATATGCTCCGCTTGCAGCCGCAGTCCAGAAGCCCTATTACAGGACTGCCCCCGGGGTTCAGCGTAAATGGTTTTCCAGGGGAAACAAGGCTCACTGGATTTCCGATATCGAAATCGAATCCAACGCCAGCTGCTTCTGTGTGGTCAATAATCCTTCCGGGCATCGTTCCCGCCTCGCGCAGCTTTCTTGTAAGCTCCCTGGTGTCGATTCCCTCAAGAGCAGGAACACCCTCAGATTTAAGCCAGTCTCCAAGGCTGCTCGCGGAAGTGTGATGGCTGAATTTCTCGATATGTCTTGATACAATCAGACCGCTCACCTGTATTTTATTGGATTCGAAGTGCCTGCTTCCAGGAAGGAATTCAGGGACACCGTAACTGCCTGCGAGGGGCCATGTCATAACCAGTATCTGTCCTCTGTAGCTTGGATCTGTGAGGCTCTCGGGGTAACCGACCATGCCGGTGCAGAAGACCACTTCACCTGTCGCTTCAGTATCAAACCCGAAAGAGGAACCCCTGAAAATGGATCCGTCTGCCAGCTGAAGATATTTCTTCATGCTATCCCCCTCGGATTTGCAGAGTAATTCAGCCTGCATTAATGATCCTGTGAATCACTCAGATTTGTGTGTTTATACGACAGTCGGAAATATCGGCAACCCCCCGCATCCGTAATCGGATTCCAAGTCACATAAACAGTTCAGATCCACTTACTCGGGAGTGTGGAATGTTCCATCTTTGATAATCTGAGAATCCTTCTGATTGCGGAATTACTCTTAAGGAGAATAAATGAGATCCCGGTTAAACTGGATCCCTACAGAAGAATTATCAATGATATGTTCACTGATGGTGAGGAAAGGCTATGGGTAAGGCTCGGAAGCTACCCTGGAATTGTTTTTCGCGTATTTGATTTCAGTGGCAACATTCTCTTCCATGCAGAGGTTGAGTACAATGGTCATCCAGCCGATCTCAACACCTGGGAAATCACAGGGGATGAGCATGGTTTCCTGGGGTACAACAGATCACCTGAAGAGAACCAACGGATGTATATGCTTACTCTCATTGAAGCTGATTAACACTATAGCTGCACAATGCTCTCACTGCATAAATAATGCCTTGATCGCACCGAACGTAGTGTTTTCAAGGCTGCCCGGAGCAGTGTAGTCAATATCAAGGTGAGGATTGTCAGTAGCGTATTCTCTTGAGCGGAAATACTGGGGTGTACCCGACCCGCTCGTACCGTAGAAGACTATCCCGAAGTTATCGTAAGTTCCATCTAACCAATCCTGAACAAGGACTGTAATATCGAAATCGTACCAATCAACCCCGGTAATGAGTATTTGATCGTAAGAGATGTTTGAATCGTGTCCGATTGAGTCAATCAGCGTAGCCTCAACCCAATCTTCCGTTACGCGATAAATATCACATGCTAGATCAGTGGGTAATGTTCCATCATAATTGTAAGCGCTCAATACGGCCGAGTTTATCGTTGAACCGCTCGGAATTGATGACAAATCAAACCTGATGACGATCTCCTGATCGAACGCGGAGACAATATTTGTCCTGAGTGAGTAGCTACTCCCCCAGGGTCCGCTACTTAGCCAGATCCAAGTGTCAGCGATTGGTTTTTCACTGTAGATATCAGCGAATGCGGTTGTTGAGAGTAACGAAGCGATTACTACTACTGCAAAGATGTTTTTCATTTCTCCTTCTCCTATTTTGCTCATGGTAACAAATCATACATTGACCATGTTAAAAAATCGTTAAAGGGAGGGATTAGCTAAGTTAATCTGCGGCAGCATTTTTCTCATGAAGTATGGCGGTAAGTAAAGTACTTCATATTTACTTGACAAAGCCTTAACCTTCATTATTAGTCTCGAATCGAATAACGGATTCCGTGGTAGCACTGTCCACGTTTGCACTTTTAACCCTGACAATCGAAATGAGAATAATGAATGCAAAATTAATCCTGACAGTATTCGTAACGGTATTTCTCGCAGAGCTTGGTGATAAGACTCAGTTGGCAACATTGTTGTTCTCCGCTGATAGAGAGATTAATAAACTTGCTGTATTCTGTGCTGCTGCATTTGCATTGATACTATCAACTGCGATTGCGGTTACCGTTGGCGGTGCGATTTCTAATCATATAAACAGGCGTGTTTTAACAATAATCGCAGGGGCTGGATTTATAGCAGTTGGTGTCTGGACTCTCATGCAGGGAATAAGAACACCAGCATAAGTTGGAAGAGTTAATCATGGAAAGCAATCCTGTTCTGCAATTCTCACTCATAATCCCCGCTCGCAACGAGGAGAATTACCTTCCGAGGCTGCTCGATTCAGTTGATATCGCACGAATGAATTATCATCGTGGCAGCGATGCTGTTGAAGTCATCGTTTCTGATAACTGCTCCACCGATAAAACCGCTGAAATCGCTGAATCACGTGGATGTGTAGTTGTCAAAGAAGAAAAGAGGATAATCGCCGCTGTACGCAACGCGGGAGCAGCAGCAGCGACCGGGGAGATTATCTGTTTTCTGGACGCAGACAGCCAGATCCATCCGGACACATTCAATGCTGTCGATCAGGTCATTTCAGGCGGAAAGGTGGTCGGGGGCTCAACAGGAGTTACCCTTGATCGAATGACCCTGGGTATCGCCCTGACCTATTACCTTGTCATGTTACCTATGATCCTGGTAACAGGCATGGATACAGGCGTTGTCTTCTGCAGACGAGCGGATTTCATTCAGTTAGGCGGCTACAACGAACAGAAACTGTTCGCAGAAGATGTTGATTTCATTGTTCGGCTCAAACTCCTGGGGCGCAAACGCAAACAGAAACTGATTCGTCTTACATCAGCAAGAGCAGTCGCATCCATGCGCAAATTCAAGCAGCATGGAAACTGGCATTATTTCCCGCTTATGATGCGCGGTGTTTATGCAATGTTCCTCCCGTCGGAACGCTTTGAGAAATTTGCGAGGAAGTACTGGTACGACGATAGGCAGACCTGATATCGTTTCGTTTATACAGCCAGATACTTGAGATATATCAGCATCAATCCCAGGTCAGCAAGCAGATGGCTGATAACAGCAGGGATTATCGATTCATATTTAATGCGAAGATATGCCCAGAACACTCCCACAAGAAAAATAGCCGAAGAGAGAAGCAATCCCTGCACAAGTGAAAACAGTGTAACTGTCGTAATCAAATGGTACGAAGTGTAGAACAGGGCCGTCAGAATCACCGTGTTCCCCGGACCGGTCACTTTCCTCAATCTGGAGAATATGTAACCACGCCAGTAGATCTCCTCGAGAATGGAATTCCCTACGATCATCATGAACAGAAAAACGAACAGGTTCCCCGAATCCAGATTCCATCTGTTCAGAGCAGTCGTCATGGCTGAAGTATCGATCAGTTGCCTGCTGAATATCATAAAAAACAGGTAGATCGCAGCCAGAAATACCCCTCCGATAAGCAGACCCGGCAGCAGGGATTTTCTGATATTCACAAAGCCGATATACCTCAGGAACTCGCGCAGAGTTTGCCTGTGGATAACAATCCGATCCAGCAGTGGTACGATAACGCACACCATACCGTAGAACAGAATGTAAGTGGCGAAGATACTGTTGAGGAGAATAAGCCCGGTAAAAACTGCGACAGCGGGAAGAAGCAGAAGAATCAGTGCTGGCAGCAAGCTGTTCTCCTTATTTATTCCTGAGGTAGAATGGAAATGCCTGAAAGGAGTTCCATCTGTCTCGCCATCTCCATAGAGTTCTCTATCGTATGCGCGGGAATCATTTTGAAGGATCGTTTTCCCTTCAATGTGAACCTCAGGGGACCCTTCAGCCCTTCTGTTTTCTTCTGCACAACCGCAGCAGTAGCCACACCGACCAGGCCGCCGCCGAACATGGCTGAACTCATTCCCGAGAGAGAGAAGGACTCAATGTCGCTCCAGCGATAGGCTACCGTAGTCAGGTAGGTGAAAGCAAACCCTTCCTCGGTAATCCCCATCCTGGCATTCTTGGCGCGGATGATGATCCAGATACCCAGAGGGATGGTGATAATAAGCAGGCAACAGAGAATTCCTGCGAACATCTGCATTCTCCTCCAGCCGCTCTTCATCGGGAAAATCCTTCCGCTCTGCTCCGCCTGCATTAACAGTGCTTTGCCGTCCAGCTTGGTTGAGTCCATGTAATCCTCCTGGATAATTGATAGAATTTCATTAATATTTTCACAGATAGAAGACTTCGATAGAACCCTTCAATCTCAAACATAATCTATATTGGTTATTGAAACCGACATGTTCAGAATCGTCAAAATCAGGGCAAACAGGATTTGACGCACTGTATTTCGATAATATCAATATCTACAGTTTCACGAGCGGTACTGTTGAGCGTATACCTGCTGATGAAGCCTGAATAAAATATGTGCTTGGTGGCACTTCCTGGCCCGAAGTGTTTTCTCCATCCCAAAAGAAAGTGTTGCTTACAGAATCATTCCAGAGCACTCTGACCAATCTGCCGGTTATGTCAAATACATCAAGACTTTCTGGAAGTGGATCTCCCTCCACAGTCAGGGTCACAGATTCCCTGAAGGGATTCACAGATGGATGCAGAATAAGTGATGCCACAGAAGGCTCTTCGAAGGGAACAATCCCGGTTACTGTTCCCCTGTCCACGTATGCAAGAATAGGCTGCCCTACACCTCCAGGAAGCCATGTAATCCAGTAGCCGTCATCGACACTGCATACGGCAATATTACCAGCAGAAACAGAAGGCTGACCTGATGCAACTATGTGATCGAAGTCATTCCATTCGTTTTCCCAGTGACGTATCCTGATCTCTCCGTCATGATACCAAGCCAGGAGCAATCCGTTATCTGATGGGTTTCGGGTCATAGCTGCAGGTTCTGAGGGAGTGGGATAGGGAAACGGGAATACATATGTGTAGGAAGGAGCGATACTATCAATAAACACCGAATAGAACTGCACTCCTGCGGAATCTGACCAGATTCCTACTGCCTCCGATGAACTGGAACCGAGGGCGGAAATCGAAATGTCAATTGTCTTTTCACCAGAATATCCCCAGATACCATGTGTATACATCTCTCCAGAATCATCTGTTGCTGTGGGTGTTTCCTGATGAAGGTGAGAAAGAATATAAGCTTCGAAATACATTGGATTCCATGTATGATGACAGGATATACTCAATGGTTTCATGCCTGGCAGAACAACAGGACCCAGAAGATCAGGAGGTGTCCATCCATAACCGATATCGACCACTAGTGTGTCGCAAAGAAGCATAGAGCCAACATCAGGATAACTCAGGCTTGCTGATGCAAGGGAAACACCGGAATCGGTTGTACAATCACCTATACTTGCTACAACGGCAAAACTGTCAGACCCGTCGCAATATCTCGGAAGATGAAGTTCTCCAGTATTCTTACCCTCACCGAAGCCCAGGTCCATCACACTCAGAGATCGCTGGTTTATAACTTCCAGACTCTCCGGATCCAGGAGGTAGACCGTATCGGGAAGCATATAGAGCCAGTACGATGAGCACGCTATGATCAGCCGGTCCCCCTGAGCTGGAGATACCAGGCCGATCGATGCATAATTGAATGGATCAGAGCTGGTGCCAAAAAATACCGGATCGGAAACTACACCAGAAGGACACGCGGCAATATAAGCCATATCGGTGCACCATGAGACGAAAGGAATACCATCAACCGCAAGGATATCAACGTTTCCCAACGCATTTACTGTAATCATGAATAAGATTAGAAGAGAAACCATCAGCTTTTTCATCGCAACCCCCCGATCCCCTATATCCTGGAAACAGAAACTCACTTTACACTTCAATATACAAATTATCCCAAACCACACTTCATGTCAATCTATAGATCGGGAGGTTTACCTATCGATATATTCGTCAGATAGTATATAGAAGGAGAATGCAGACAATGACAAAACAGATTTTATGTTCCGTGTTAATTATAGGTATCGCCGGGGCAGCCACCCTCACGGTAGGGGAGGGTGAACAGTTCGCAACACCCCAGCAGGCTATAGACGAAGTCTCGGACGGCGATACGATACTTATTAGAGCCGGCACCTATGAATTCAACGAATCCATTGAACTCTGGGGGCACACTGATATCTGGATCCTGGGGGAAGAGGGTACCAGATTGGTCTGCGACAGCGAGTTCGATAATGTAATGTGGATAGTCAATTGTGACCGGATTACCGTTAGCGGTCTCACCGCCACGCACACCGAGCCCACGGTGGATGAGCGCTGTTACGGCAACGTTTTCGGAATAGACGGCTGTGATGATATCACCATAGAGAACTGCGAGATAAACGGGTGCGGTGCTATTGGGGTTTACACTAACCTGGTAGATGGAATCGTACTCAGAAACAATTTCTTTCATGACAATACACTCTGGGCTGTTCAGCACGAAGGGAATGATCTCCTCCATGAATATCACTTTCTCGATGGTCTTACAATGGAGGGCAACACTATCCTCAACAATGGAGGCAGACAGCTGGACACAGTTTTCTCCACCGGTTTGTCAACCAGTGAGTTTTTGGGTGTTACGAACGCGAATGGTTATCTCAGGTTCATATTCGCACATCCAGCACATGACAGACCGGACACATGCTATGTAGTGCCAGGCTGCGAAGGACCCTGGCTGGAGATATATCAGAATTCTGAAGATTACATTGGCACAGCACTCGATTACTCCTGGCGCGAAGTGCTGGTTTACGCCATGATGAACGATTACATGGGTGAGATCAAAGAAATCACTTTCATCTCAATTCCTGATTAATATCCTCAGCATTCATCCTTGTCAGTTCATCCTTAATCACTGTGCTTCATTCACTAATCCAGGCCTGTGCTTCTCTCAGAGTCTCCGGGTCAACTGTATGCCCTGACGGGAAATCATGGAATTCCACATCCATACCAAAGGAAGTGAGATATTCGAAGGCGGTTGTACTGGCCTCGTACTCAACTACCGCGTCCTCTGTTCCGTGG
>QNDS01000051.1 GCA_003644925.1 Candidatus Fermentibacterota bacterium | reverse complement strand
GCCTGGTTTCGGCAGGGATTACGGGGTTGAGATCACCACGGGTCCGCTGCGAGGGCTTCTCTCAAGGGCTGTGGTCATCGTTGATAATGATGGTGTGATTCTCTATACTGAGCAGGTTCCCGAGATAACTCAGGAACCGGATTACGAGGCGGCGCTGGCAGCCCTGCCATGATACCGCGGGCTTACCAGATGAATCTTATTCCCCAGTAGGTTTCTCCGTCAAGCGACCGGAACGGCTGCGAGTCGCCGAAGTAGTGTGTGAGGTGCGTTTCAAAGGTTCCTCCGGCGGCATTGTAGGCAATGTAGAATTCGCCTTTGTGTTTCGATGAACTTGCGCCGTCGTTGTGGAAGTAGAAATCCGTTCTGTACCGCAGGCCCGAGAGAAATGAATGCCATGCAGCGCCTTCAAAATCGAACATTCCATGCATAGACCAGTTGAAATCGTGCCCTTTCTGGAAAGTATCGCCTCCGGGACGGTAGAATCCGATGGAAACCCAGCCGTCCGGCAGTCCTGCAGGAAGAAAAACTAGACTCTGGCTGTATTCAGGCGCAGGCTCATCCAGAACGACTCCGAGTTTGACGGTGTTCATGTACTCCGAAAGCGTATCCGCCATGTCTATGTTATGAAAACACTCGTGATCGGTGTAGATCCTCAGAAGCAGAGGGTCCAGCTGGTATCCGAACTGGGTCTTTATGTTCCAGTGACCGCCGTAGATATTGAACTTCATCTCGGGGCTGTTCCAGCTCTCTCCCATGTAGGTTTCCATCGCAAGCCCCAGGCGCCACGAGAAGCGGCCCAGTCGGAATATTGTAATATCGGCCTCTATGTTGCCGTATATGAAGTGATCTATGCTCTGGCTGAAGAAGCTGTATGCTTCGAGCACTCCCGTGGATTCCATTGGAAACTCTACCGGGGCTGAAAACAGCATTGCGCTCAGCAGAAAAGCAGTCATGATTACCCGCCTTCGTTTCGAAGATAGTCCAGAAGATTTGTCTCTTCAGACGGGGCATCTTCGAGACCCTTCTTCAGTGCATCGGTCATCATCGTTTCGGAAATCGAGCCCTCCACATAGAAAATACCATTCACAATAGTACGCGGGACACCCTGTACTCTGAACTTCCTCGACAGTTCGGGGAATTCATTGGCCTCGATCACCTCTGATCGAACTCTGCTGTTGTATCGTGCCATTCTGGATGCGAGGACTGCAGCTCCGGGGCAATGGGGGCAGGTGGGCGTGACAAAAACCTGCATCAGAATATCTGTATCCAGATCGCTGAGGAATTGAATCGTACCTTCTGTGAGCGGTTCTTCCGATCCTCCGGTATCGATTATGGTTGTCAGGAGGGAGCTGAATTCGTATCCTGAAGGGGTTCCATAGAACTTCACCCTTGAATGTGTTCCATCGGAAACGATGATGGCAGGAACTCTTTCGACGCCATCTTTCCGGGCATCTTCACTGTCAGTCTGCGGGTTCAGAAAGGAGACTTTCAGCCTTTCCGATAATCCGTCAAGTTCTCTGAGTATAGTTTCGGTATCCGTGCATGTGGGGCACTCAAGTTTCTGCGTGTACACCTTAACATGTACATCCCGCACAAGAGCACCGAATATTTTCGTGACTTCCGCAGCATCACTGTCCGACAGTATGGCCATTTCTATCAATCCCCTTTACTGCAGCTTATCAAACACCGCGGAAGCAGCTCTGGCGCCATCGGATACCGCAGTGACTATCTGCCGCAGATCGTTATCCGTTACATCTCCTGCAGCGAATACGTTTTCTCTTGATGTATGTACAATGTTGTGTGTTCTGACTGTACCGTTATCGTTCAGTTCGATAAGATTCGCGAAGGGCTCTGTAGCCGGCTTGCGCCCGACGTACATGAATATACCGTCAAACTTCATTTCCTTTTCGCCTTCGGGTGTGTTCAGAATTACACCCTTAACACTTTCGTCTCCCTTTATTTCTTTCAGGGTTGTATTCCACATTACGTTACAGTTTCCGCAGGAAAGAAGCTTGTCAGCAAGGTACGGTTCTGCCCGGAATTTATCTCTCCGGTGTACAATGACAAGCTCGGAGACGAAGTCAGAAAGGTGAAGAGCTTCCTTGACAGCGCTGTCTCCTCCACCGACAACGAGTACGCGTGCATCCCTGAAAAAGGGTGCGTCACAGGTAGCGCAGTAGCTGACGCCCCTGCCGTAGAACTTTTCTTCTCCGGGGACACCGAGCTTGGCCGGCGCTGCTCCGGTGGCGATAATCAGATTTCTAGCCATGTATGTGGAGGAATCAGCCTTTATCTGAATTTTATCTTTCAGCGGTTCTGCCGATAGAACCGAAGCCATCTCGAAAACAGCTCCCCAGCTTTCAGCCTGTTCCTTCATGGCGGTAACGATGTCACCTCCGGTAATCGTTTTGATACCGGGGTAATTTTCGATAACTGCGGTAAGAGCTGCCTGTCCGCCCGGCTGATAGCTTTCAAGAACGATGTGGTCGATATCGTATCTTGCGGCATAAAGAGCCGCAGCGAGGGCGGCAGGACCGCCCCCGGCGATTACAAGATCAAGTTCGCGGCTTTCAGTGGAGCCCGAACCTACGAGTCCGGTTTTAAGATCCATACTATCTACACCAGTTTTGAATCAGCAAGGCTCTCCAGTTGAGTCTGCAGTGCGTTCCTGTCACGGAAACCAACCATTCTATCGATCTCCTCTCCGTTATGGAATACTATCATTGTGGGTACTCCGCGGATACCGAATTTCGAAGAGGCTTCAGGGCTTTCATCAACGTCTAAATGATAGAATGAAACCTTTTCATCCAGATCATCGGAGACCTTTTCGAGTACTGGAGTAAGCATTTTGCAGGGTCCGCACCATGCGGCGCTGAAATCAATGAGTGATAATTTGTCTGTTACTGAAGCAGCTGCTTCAACATCGTTGCTCTTAATGTGCTTTACGGCCATGATAACTTCCTCTCGTGTTCCGGTTTGATTTGTTACATTTTTCACAAGCATGATTGTTGCCAGAATCTAGATAACCTGTAAAATAATGTATATCAACAAATAAGTGAACTATTCAATATGAGCGGTTAAATACCGTGAAATAAACCAGGCATCCTGACACAGCAATTCTGACCGCTCCTGTCATCCGTTATATTCGGAAGAGTTATCATACAGGAATACATAGTACATCGCACGGATTATCTGTGCGGGAAGGGTGGGGAGTGCTGAAAAAGTTGGAAGCAGCTGGTAGAAGAGCGCTCTGTAAGCATATTCTTTCCCGGTTTCAGCAGGACCCCGTACTTGCGAAGATACCTGATGATGTTGAACCCAGCCGTATACTGCTGATGAGGTGGGACGCCATCGGTGACATGATGGTCAGCCTGCCCCTCTTCCGGAAATTGCGCGAGCTTTTTCCTGAAGCCCAAATCGGAATTGTTGTATCACGGCGCAATCTGCCGCTTTTGAAATATGAAGATGGTTTTACCGCGATTCTCTACGACAGAAGACCCTCTGTATACCTGCGGAGCCTGATCCTTGCCAGGCGCTTTTCGCCCGATGTGATCGTAGATACCAGAATGCATTACGATTCAACCACTTCGTTTATTTACGGAGTTGTGTCAGGTGCGAAATTGCGCTTGTCCGCCTCAAACAGAGACAACAGGCTGCCTTTTTCCGTAAGGGTTCCCATGCCTTCGGGAAAGCATCATTATGCCCATCTCACAAAGATCCTGCTTGAGGGTCTCGGAAAAGAAATCGATGATTCAGAACTGGACAGGAAACTGAGACTCTCGACGGAAGAAACCGGATTTGCAGACTCATTCTGGAGGGAAGCCGGATTGAACCTCTGGAAAAAGGTCATCGGTGTTAATATTTCAGCCGGTAATCCTTCGAGGGTCTGGCCTGCTGAGAAAACCGCTGAATTGTGCTCATTCATCCTGAGTACTGGAAATACTCCTGTTGTGTTTTCTACACCTGCTGACAGGGATGAGGCTATATCCATCTCAAATGCGGTTCCCGGGGTCATCCTGATCCCCGATTGCAATACGATACTTCATGCGGCAGCTCTTATCCGGGGTTTAAAAGCTATGATCACACCCGATACAGCTCTTGTTCATATTGCCTCATCCTACGGTGTACCTGTACTGGGACTGTTTCCACAGAGAGAAGAGCATATGCCGCTGTGGTATCCGTGGGGAGTGAAGCACGAACTTATTCGAACGAGTACGGGAAGGGTCGAGGATATCGATGTTCAGGATGTGATAAATGGATATATCAAACTTCTTGAAGGGAGTCCCGCTGATTTCTGAAACACCCGGAGTCCTGAAAAAACTTGAGATACTTGGAAGAAGAATGCTTCATCATGTCATGTTTTCCGGGATAGGAAGAGTATCAGGATCTGTACCTGATGATGACAGGCTTCAGCGGATACTGCTGATGAGGCAGGATAGAATAGGGGATATGATAATGACCCTGCCCCTTATCCGCAGACTGGGGAAACTTTATCCCGGTGCAAGGATCGGAATAGTTGCTTCGGAATCCAACAGGATCATCCTCAAATACGAGACCGGGCTTGATGTCATCACATACAGAAAGAATCCCGGAGCTTTCATCTCATCTCTGGCCCGGGCCAGGAATTTCAACCCTGATGCAGCGGTTGATATGCACATGCACGATTCCACAACTTCATTCATTTATGCACTCTCTTCCGGTGCAAGGTGGAGTCTTCATATAGACCACGAAAACAGGCTGCCCTTCAACGTAAGGGTGAGCGCTCCTCAGGACGGGCATATCATGGATGCATTTGCCGGATTACTCTCCGGTCTTGGCAGGAAACTTGATACGGCTGGATTGAAAAGGGAGATTATCCTTTCAAACGAGGAGACCGTTTTTGCAGAAACCTTCTGGAACCGGTCAGGCATTCCGCCGGGAGACTGTGCGGCGGTTAACATATCCGCAGGAGGGGAGAACCGCCGATGGGGGGCGGACAGATATGCCCGGGTATGCAGCAGCATCCTTGAGATGGGCCTGAAGCCTCTGATACTCTTTTCGCCTTCGGATATTGAATTGGCCCGTGCTGTGTATCACAGTGAGCCCGGGGTACTCATTTCACCCGCGACACCCAGTATTCTTCACCTCGCTGCGCTCATCCGGGGTGTGACCATACTGGTAAGTCCCGATACATCGGTAATACATCTGGCGGCATCGTACGGCATTCCGGTAGTAGGAATGTTTCTGCGGTTCAACCCGGCACTTCCAAAATGGTATCCATGGGATGTGAAGAGGGAGGTATTGATGGCATCTGATCATATCTCCCTTGATTCTATCAGCCCTGAGATGGTATCGGAAGCTGTCAGAGCACTTGTTTCAGATATGGTGCATGGCGCTCTATAACCGGCTCTTTCAGTATGCCCCGGAGCCGCTTACAACTGCAGAAGGGGTAAGTATCAGAATGGCCAGATCCATCCATATTGACCAGTTGTCAACGTAGTAGAGGTCGAGTTTTACCATCTCATCGAAGCCGAGATTGCTTCTTCCGGATATCTGCCATACTCCGGTGACTCCGGGAATGGTATGAAGTCTCTTGAAATCTCTTCTGCTGTATTCTTCCACTTCTTCAGATAGCGGCGGGCGCGGGCCGACCAGACTCATTTTTCCCGCAAGAACATTGAACAGCTGTGGAAGCTCGTCGATAGACCACCTTCTGATAAATTTCCCTGCTTTTGTTGTTCGCGGGTCATTCTTTATCTTAAACAACGGTCCTTCCGATTCATTCTGTTCTGAGAGTGCGGACTTTTCATCGTGAGCACCGGGACGCATAGACCGGAACTTCATCATGCTGAACGGTTTGTTGTTTTTGCCCAGCCTTGTCTGTTTGTAGAATACGGGAAAACCGGAGTCAACAACGATCACAAGTGCGCTCAGGATGAATACAGGGGAGAGGATGATAATTAAGAACATTGAGAGAATAATGTCTGTTGTTCGTTTAATCAGCAATCCCCACCCGGAGAGTGGAGGAGGGACGGATTCAATAAGGGTTGTTCCCCCCATATGTGCAACCCTGGCCGTAAGGCTGACAATAGCGAACACATCTGCTGCGATCTTGTACTGAATTCCGAGTTTTTCACAGCCTAGAATCACCGAGGAAAGCTTCTCTGATGGAATTGAATGGCTGGCTACAACCAGCTCCTGGATATCCCTGTCTCTTATCATGGATGAAATCTCATCAGATGATGTATCAGGATCAATGTAGTCAACAATGAAGTAGGGCAGCTGCGCCCTGTTTTCCATGAAAACTCCCAGCTGCCTGGCCTGATCTGATGTACCGAGAATGAGAACTCTCGCGGGGTTGCCCCTTTTGCTGCTGTTCTTTCTGAACAACGAGTGCCAGTAGCTGAGAAGCAGAGCTGAAGCCGGAAAAGTGAAAATCAGAACAAATCTGGAAAAAAGCAGTTGTCTTGTAATGAAAGTCATGGCAAACGTGAACAGTACAGCCATGAGAGCACCTCTGATTATACCTGCTACTTCTTCTATCATTCCCAGACCGAATTCCGGTTTGTATACACCGAATACAGCCATGATAGTCACCTGTACAGATCCGAGAACAAGACCGCTGAGGAAATAATGGTAAATTGAGAGTCTGAAATCGGATCCCATGAGATCAATGAGAAGAGAATGTCTCAGCCAGTACCCGCCCATGAATATCAGCGTGATCAAAGCCAGATCGGTAACAGGGAGTAACCAGAGTAGATTCCGTTTTCTCTTCAAGTTTCAGTCCTTAGTATAGGCAGTATCACATTTACCTATCATGGCACAGGGATATTCACTGAAAAATCTAACCATACTTTTCAAATGCAACCAGAGAGCTTTAATGGATCCGCCTGCGCTCTCTCTTCTGTTTTCATGCCTGATAACTGCTTCGGGAACGAACCAGACATCCATTCGGGCTTCTTTTGCGCGCATGCACCATTGCACATCCTCAAAATACAGGAAGTACTTCTCTGACATCAGTCCGACCCTCTCCCTTCCGATCGGAGTAAGCCACAATGCAGCCCCTACAAGCCAGTCCACTATGGACGGCTCGTCCGCAGTGACTGGATTGAGATGCTTCTGAAGATGCTTTTGCGATCCCCGCAGCTTCCCGAGCGGTGTCCTCCGGAGAATAATATCAAGCAATGTCGGGTAAGTGCGTGCAGTGGAGTGTGCAGTACCGCCTGAATTCAGCATCAAAGGACCGAGAAGAGCCGCATTCGGATGATTCATCTGGAAATCCATCAGGGTTCGAAGAGCACCGGGAAGTATTACTGTATCCGGGTTCAGAAACAGTATGCTGTTTCCCGAAGCCGAACCGGCGCCGATATTGTTAGCCCGGGCGAGGCCCAGGTTGGAAGGACAGGATATCAGCGTAACCTGACTGTATCCTTCTGCAATCTTCGAGGAGTTGTCGAGCGATGCGTTATCAACTACAATTATCTCGCGCGCGGACTCAGTAATATCCAGTTTTATCAGAGATTCAATAGTATCCCCGAGAGTTGCGGCACTGTTGAATGCTGTAATTACTACCGAAAGATCAAGTGGCATAATACTTTATCTGTAAAAAACGGGAGGCGGTAGTGAAACCGCCTCCCTGAAATGATGATCCCTAAAGAACGGCGTCTTTAAGACCTTTTCCGGCCTTGAATTTTGGTACATTCTTTGCAGGATAGTTAATCTTATCTGTGCTTCCCGGCTTCACACCAGTTCTGGCCTGGCGATGCTTTACGGAGAATGTTCCGAAACCTACGAGACTGACCTTGTCGCCTTTGCTGAGAGAGTTCTTGATTCCATCGAGAATTGCATCTACTGCAACACCCGCCTGTTTCTTGGTGATTTCAGCATTATCGGCAACGTGCGCTATCAAATCTTTTTTAGTCACTTGTTCACCCCCTCCCATCAACTATAATGTAAAGCTATAAGGTGAAAAACTGAATGTCAACCCCTGAAATATATTATAATTTTGTCATATATGAAGCTATACCGATGATTGTGATACACCAGAGAGGTGGAATAAGATTTATAATACACATAAATAAGCAGATTATTAAATGAAAAAGATATAAATCAGAAATTACTTACATGCTGTTCAATTTTTATATCCGGAATGTCTATTATGTTGATCTTGAAATAGAATCCGCTGTCCACATCGGAAATATGTCTGACGAATATTGCTTCCCAGCAGTGAAGATCGCGGCGAAGCGTGTAACTCTGGTTGATGAAACTCTCGCCAAGTATATCGTAGTAAGCACTGTATTCAAGCGACCATCCCGGAGTAAGATCCAGAGAGGCGGAAAAGCGGAGCTTACTGATACTCCCGGTATCTTCAAAGCCATGCCTGTAGTAGTGAGAGACTACCATTCTGATGGGCATTCCGGGTCTGGTGATGCCTGAATCGGGAAGAAGGGTTCTATCGTACCCGGAAAGGCGAAGGGAGGAGGATACCGATAGATTTGTGAGCTTATTCTCGTAAAGGTCCCAGCTTCCATTACCCGTAATACTGAATCGTGAAGAGGGAGAGATATCAAGGTTTGCAGAAAGGGGAGAAAATGGTGTTACACTATCCTCGAGGTTCACAGATGTAGAAAGATGAAGTGAAGCGATATCGAAACGAGTGATTCTATCCCTCTCCGACATCTTTCCCTCCAGTCTATTCTGCAGACTGAAGGAGACCGTTCGACTTGATGATGGAAGTCCGAAATCGGAGAAGACATAATACTCAGATCCCGCTGAATCGGAATTCATCAGACCGCTGCTGTTCAGATACCGGTCAGGTGCCAACCCGAACGAGACAGCGGGAGTAATCGTGTGACGCAGAGCATCAAGACCGAAGAGTCTTGTACTGAAAATGCCGTAGATATCAGTTGAAACCGACAGATTTGCAGAAGCATGCAGCCACCATGGGTAATTCTCATCGTTCCTGTCACGGTCATACACGGTTCCCCTTGCATGAATGGAAGGTGCTATCGAAAGCCAGCCCCATAATCTGCTGGACCCCGTCAGCCCTGAAGTCAGCTTCAGAGCTGAGTTTGTTGCCCTTGATTCTTCCATTCTCCTGTCTCTTGAAAGGTAGTGCGCGTTTGCATTCCAGTAGATGGAGTGCCACGGGCGGATCAGCGATGGGTCCGATGGAGCTCTGAAAAGGGGGGATGAGGGGAGAGAAAGCCTGATATCAGGAAGCTCCTGATTTGATTCAACCTCTCCGGGAATTGTGTCAGGGTCAGTATTCAGGTAACTTGTCCGATCAAACGCCGCCTGGAAACTCATTCTGCCGAAGTACCTGTTTACGCTGATCCAGGAATGCAGCTCTCCTGTCATACGATCCTCGGGGTTCTGCTGCGTTTCTTCAAGGTAGGAATTATCACTTAGAAACTCACCCTGAACCCTGACCGTTGTCCCATCCGGAAAATCATGCAGATGATTCCCGAATACCATCCATCTGTCCCGGTGGGACAGGAACTCTCTTCTCCATTCGGTCCGGAGGTTTCCATTGCATAAGTACCTTATCCTGTGTCTCTCATCGGCTGCCAGCACGAACCTGGTTTTCTCCATAATATCTCCGTGTACCCATAGATCAGCGTAATCGGAAAAAACGAAGTAGTAACCGAATTCCCTGAGATACCTGCCGTCCCTTGAAGTCTGTCCGAATTTGGGCATAGTGAATCCGGGCTGCCGTCCCCGTCTTATCGGGAAAACCCAGTATGGAAAATAGAGAACAGGCGTATCTTCAACATACAGGTACACCGGTCTGGCAACAGCTTTATCATCAGGAAAAACCTTCATTACGGGACAGTAGAAATAATAATGGATGCTGTCTTCATCGCATGTTGTGAATCTGGCATCGACTATGTTGAATTCGTTGCGGCCGATTCTCGTGATCGTTGAACCGGTATAGAAACCGAATTCGTACTGGGAAGCCGCATCTATTATGCGTCCTTTTCTAGTTGCAATGCTGTATGTCATTCCGTTGCCGAATACAGCTTCCCCGCGATCCAGCAATTCGGATTCACCTCTGGCGGTAATTATCTCATCCTCCGCGGAGTATTCGACGGTATCCGATCTGAGGGTCATATCCCGGTAATCAAGGCTTGCAGAGCCGATCAGTATCAGATCACCGGTGTCCGGATGAAAAACCATCGAGTCGGCAGAATAGGCGATTGTTTCCAATCTCTCCACAGTACGTGTTGAATCGCTTGAAATACTGTCCGGCTCCGCAGGATCAGCTGCAAAAAGTGTTATCAGAACAAGGAGAAATGTCATACGGCTCTGTTTCTTCCTATGATAGCAGCCCCTTCCGCTCCAGCATCGGAGCTTGACGGCAGTACATTCACATTCCACGCATAGCGGCATCTCCTCCCGAACTCCGATTCAGCATGCTTTAAGAAGAACTCGCTCGCGCCCATAAGACCACCGGCAAGATATATACCCTCCGGACTGAAGCAGTGGTAAAGGTTCACAAGGCCAACACCGAGCCAGGTTCCGAATTCCTCAAATGCTCTGAGGGCCGAGTACTGTTTCATGGAAGCCTGGTGAGCTATCTCCTTTGGAGAAGTGTAAATCATTTCACCACTATATTCTCTGTAGTAATCGCTCAGGGCTTCGGACGCAGCATATCTCTCCCAGCATCCTGTTGACCCGCACAGGCATTCCCTCCCGGATGCCTCTACCGTCATGTGACCGAATTCACCGGCGTATCCCGTTCCGTAAAGTATAGTGCCGTCCTGTACTATCGTTCCGCCGATGCCGGTTCCGAGAGTTATCATCAGCCAGAGGCCGGAATCTGGTATGCTGGAGGATTCGATGGCCTGCATCGCGAAGGCGTTGCAATCGTTATCTATTGCAACGGGACAGTTAAGCATAGTAGAGAGATTGCGGCGGATGGGGTAATCTTTCCACCCCGGAAGGTTAGGGGAAGAGACAAGCACTCCCTCGTATCTGTCTACAAGGCCGGCAATGCCAACGCCTGCTGAACATGGAGCATCATCCGCTTCGTTGATCATCCTGCTTATCTTTCTCAGCAGGGAGTCCGGTCCTGCTGCGGGATCTGTTTTCAGTGAGGCAGCCGCAGTGAATCCATCCGGTTTCAGATAACCAAGGATTGTCGTTGTTCCGCCGATATCAATTCCCCAGTGCATTCCACTGCCGGGCTGGTTATTCAATGCTGACTATCTCTCCTTCGATCACCATGACCAGAGGGAAAGCGGAACGCGGGATAGATACGCTGCCAAGAGTACACATCCCTGTGGCTCCGAAGTATATGTTCATGGTTTCAAGATGGTTTTCCAGGGATGATCTGGAAGGGATCGTTCCTCTCCAGGCGCCTAGAATTATTTCCGCGGTATCGTATCCCTGGGCAGCCAGCATTGTGGGCATGGAATCGTATTCCCGCTCGTAGAAGTATGAAAATCTTGCTGTCGCCGGGTTCATGGAACCCGAACCGAAGGAAACAGGGAATACAGCTCCTTCAACGTATTCGCCGCCCTGTTCCAGGAGTATTTCATCGTCCCAGCCGGATGTTCCGAAGAGCTGAGATTCCACCCGGTAGAATCTAAGCTGGGGGGCGAGTTGAATAGCATCCCAGGCATCTACAGGAAGGAATACGCCGTCAGGGTGCAGATATTTAATGGCGTTTATCTGGTCTCTGTAGTCGGTTGAGCCTGATTCGTACCCCTCCATGCCAACTATCTCACTGCCCAGTTCCTGTACTACAGAGCTGAACTGCTCGGCATTGGCCACCGACTCAGAAGTGAACTCATGGATTATCGCCAGGGTTCTGCAGCCCGCATTCCGTACAGCGTATTGGGCAACAGCAGCAGCATCGTCTCCCTGTGAGACAACCAGCCTGTGTACATAATCACCGTAATCATCCAGCTCGGAAGATGTCGCGGCAGGTGTTATCATGGGAAGTGACCACTTCTGCGCCAGAGGTGCTGCAAGTTCAGCGTTTCTGCTGGTAAGCGGCCCTATTACAGCGAGGCATGCGGGATTGGAGCCCAGAGAGTTCATGATATCCACGATGCTTGAGCTGTCAGCAGAGCAGTCAAAAGCGATGATTTCAGGTACAGAAATAAAGAGTCCCGATGATCTTTCGAAGGCAAGCTCAACGCCTGACCTGACCCTTTCGGAGTATGTTGATCCGGAGCCGCTCAGCGGCAGAACAAGAGCGACAAAACCGTCCTCGGAGGTAACGATATCCGGCCTCCCGTATCGCTGGTGAGCTTCTGGAAAGAGTCTGTCTATTTCCATTCCTGTCAGAGCGGCTCTTTCGGTATTGCCCCCGGCCGCATATCTTTTTTCCAGTTCAAGGAGAAAGAATACTTCAGTCCATCCAGCCCCGGGTTCAGCTGTCAGGTAACTCATCTCCACTCTTCCGAGCGCAAGACGGATCAAGTCAATAGCGGATTCCGATTCGTTCTGATCGAGATTATCCTGCTGCATGCTCTGCAGTATCTCAATACTGTTCCTGAAGGATCCCTGTTCTATTTCAATCTGCGACAGGAGCAGCATTGCAACGGCTTTGCCGTGAGAGTCGATTGCTCTTTGCAAAGCCTGTGATGCGGCTTCCGATGCTTCAGAAAATCGATCGATAGCCAGAAAGGATTTTCCTCTTCCAAGCTGCCAGGAGGAATAGAGAGGATTTTCCGGGTAGTCCTCAATAGCCATGGAGTAGAACCTCAGAGATTCTGAGATATTTCCTGAACTGAAGGCATTTTCCGCCAGGGCGGTCAGGCCTTCAGGAGAATCTTCATCTTTTACAGGGCCGCATCCCATGATCGATAGAAGAAGAAAGATCAGCAGTGCAGCCAGAGCAGTAAGAATACAGTTCTTCAATAAATACCTCCCGGATACAGTGAATATACAGAGCAAATATGAGTCATGCAGAGATTACGGAAAAGGGTAAAGAAAAACCCGGAAAAAGTAATTCCGGGTTCTTCAATCGAATTGGAAGCTCTTATTCTCCCGATGAGTCTGTAATAGTCTCTTCCAGAGGAACAGTATCAACAAAAAGGCTTTCAGGAGGCGTACCCATATTTTCGATCATCCATTCCGCGTCGTCAACGAAATCAGATTCAGGGTAGTTATCTATCAACTGCTGAAAAGCCATTGCTGCCCTTTCATAATTACCCATATACTCCGAAAGAGTGAAACCTATCAGGAATTGTGCCTGGTGAGCGTTATCATGATCGGGGAAACGCTGGATGAATAAGCTGTAGTATTCCACTGCTGACTCAGGATTTGATTCCATCAGGTTCTGTGCTGACTGGAAAAGTGAATCGGGTCCTATGCCTTCATCCGGGAGGAAAGCATCCTCATTGATGGTAACACCGTAGCTATCTGTGAGTCTTGGAATAACGGTATCCTGGAAGTACGAATTGACCACTGTGGGTTTAAGGGTATTTTCGATAGATTCCCTTACTTCCTCGAGGGGGCGTGCCCCTTCGTCTCTTCTGTCTGTAACCGTGAAATAGTGCAGGCCCATGGGTGTTTCAAACGGTCCGATGACATCGTATGTATCTGCGCTGAACAGTGCTTCGGAGATGATTGTCTGTTCTCCGAGGTACGGCAGCGGTGAGTTTATTGTTACCCAGCCCATATCGCCACCGGACGTACTGGTGGGTGCATGCTGGCTTAAGGCTGCTGCGACCGATTCAAATGTATCCCCGGCTTCCAGTGCTGCACTCACATCGGCAGTATCATCCAATGATAGAACAAGTATTTGAGAAACTTTGACCTGGGGTTCCTGGTAGTAGATATCATCAAGGTGATCGTTGTAGTAGGCCAGAATATCATCTTCCGGTATTACAACAGCATCCACCACTTCCTGCTGATAGTAGGTTTGCAGGAGAGCCCTGTCCCTGGCCTCTTCAACCTGCTGCATGGCGAGTTCTACCTGTGCGATCACGAAAGAGTCCTGTTCGAGACCCAGATTCTGAGCTTCAAGCAGCAGCAGCTCACGCTCAATGATATGGTTCAGAAGGAGTCTTTTTCCTTCCGGAGTCTCAAATGAGGATCTCTGGTATGGAGGTATCATGTCCAGTTCTTCATCGATAATGCTTTCGGTGATCTCAATTTCACCTACTGTAGCAAGAACTCGGGATGTATCGTTATCGCTGTCCCTGCTTACCCGTTCCGGTGTTCCGCATGCGCCGATAGCAAGAATTATTAT
>QNDS01000050.1 GCA_003644925.1 Candidatus Fermentibacterota bacterium | reverse complement strand
ACGAGAAGGCAAACTCTGCAATTCGCTCCGATAACAGAGCCGTAGTACACGGAGCAGCACCTGTAGCTGCAGCGCTTCTGCTTGCTATGCTGTCGGTTTTTCCAGGATTGTTCGATTCGACTCTTACATCCCGTCTCGCGGTCTACCCGGTCTGCGCTCTGCTTGTCCTGTTCGCAGGTAGAAAACACATTCCTGTCTGGGCAGCGGGAGCTGCAGCACTGCTTTTATTTCTCTCCCTGATTGGAATGCTTACGGCTTCCATCCCGATACAGGGAATACTTCCAGCTGTGAAGTGGGTCTCCTTCGGGCTGATGATTGCCGGAGCGGCAGGGGTCGCAAAGGCTTTCGGCTCCCGGTCGATCTGGATTTCACTGCTGAGCGCATCAATAATAGCTGCAGTTATCGAAATACTTGTCCGTAATGATAGTATATGGGGAAACACCAACAGGCCTGGAGTTCTACTGGCTGTCGGATTTGTAATAGCGGTAACAGGCGCGGGATTCAGAAGAGCCTGGATAAGGATTCCCGCAGCTATCCTTAGCGGCACTGCTCTCGTTCTCACTAATTTTGTTCTCGCATGGATAGCTGTGATTCTGGCACTGCTCTGGTTTTTCTTGAACCTGCGGAAGGAACTTCATCCCGGAGTTGTCATTGGAGTTCTTCTCGCAGGTCAGCTTGTCTTAACGGCTGTTCCCGATATCACTCGAAGTATCGCTCCTTCTCTGGAAATCAGGTGCCGTACATGGCAGGCGGGAACCGGCCAGCTGATGCGGAACCTGCCGATGGGAACCGGTACCGGTCAGTCACGCCTGACCCTTATTCAGGATGCCGGTGAGAGGGTGCAGATACTCGCCGGGGATCCTGAGAAAAGGATAGATCACCTTCATTCCGATATCCTTACTCCTCTGGTGGAATGGGGACTTGGAGGTTTGCTTCTTATCTGTCTTGCTGGATGGCTGATAGTACGAATAAAACACTTTGCAACTATCGAGGGAGCCCTTCTTCTCTGCATATTTCCTTTCCTGGCCGCTGATCTGCCGCTGGCAACTCCCCTTGGAGCTCTTCCTGTTGCTCTCTGTATCGGTGTTATCCTCGGCAGGCCATCGGGAGACAGAACGATCCGTATCCCATTACCCGTACTGCTTATTTTACTTGTTGCAGCTCTTTTCTGGAGCACGGTAATTGTCAGGGGCTACAGCCTCCTCGAACGTGGTAGAGTGTCTGGTCTGTCCGGCACCGGATCAGCCGACAGCGCTGCGCAGACACTCGAGAGTGCATCTTCATGGATACCGTTCGAAGAGAGAACCTGGCTTTTTCTTGCCCGGGCTTATCTTGATGACGGGATGATACTTGCAGCCGGTAATGCTGCCGGGAAGTTCAACAGCATCTATCCTTCATACTGGAAAGGATGGACGCTTCAGGCGCAGTCAGAGGCTGTATGCGGAAAAGATGAAGAAGCAGCCGAGTCGTTCCTGAATGCTCTTAGGGTTGCTCCCGTAACCCTTCCCCAGCGGGGTATTCTTGCATTGAACGCGGCAGCATTCCCTCCCGATGATGTTCAGAACCTGGTCATGATAGGAGAAGTCTGCTGCGAGATGGTACACCAACCGATACAGGAAACAGCGGAAATGCTTGTTACCCGGGCCGCAAGGCTGGTCAATATAGCGGAGGCACTTCCACAATCCGAAGGAGCTCTTACCGAAAGAATGCTTATCATAGCTGGTGAATACCTTCTCAGAGTGCACCCTAATGGAGAGGGTTCCACTCCCGGATTCGAGGCTGTCCTGCTGCGGATCCGCAATCTGGCTTTTCTGATCGATCTGGATAGATTGAGCTGTGACCTCCACGATTTCCTGGTTGAATGATTATTCTTAAGCGGTCACATAATGAGTATTGACATCTGGTTTTTATTTAGTAAATATAATAGTGATAAAGATGGTTGAACAAAAAGGAGGAGAAATTATGCGGTTTATGTTTATACTTATCTGTATAGCGGGTGTTGCTTTTGCATCCAATACGGATATCAGCCCGAATCCGGGTACACCTGGAGCAGCCGATGCTGACCTTACTCAGCTTGACTACTTCGATATCGAGGCTCTAGGCGCTTCCGTTTACAATGTCGGCGTGGGTTTCGATGGCACGAATTTCTGGGTCACTGACGGCGCCGAAGTCGGCGGTTCAGGTGACAATATGATCCATATCATAACCGGTGTTGCCCCTCATACACTGGTTACGAGTGTCGAACAGAACGGTACCTCCAGCTGGGGTCTGCGTGACATGTGCTGGGATGGCACCTACATGTATGGCAGCGAAAGCACTATTGTGCAGTACTACGATGCATCCTATGCACTAGCCGGTGTCTACACTCACAGCGCTGTCAGCCCTAACAGAGCCCAGGGCTATGACGGCACTTGTTTCTACACAGGCAGTTTCAGCGTAGATATCTACCAGGTAACCTGGGATGGTGTCTCCGGCAGTTCCGCATCCTCAACAGTATGGTCCAGCGCAGTCGCTAACGGCGGTCTGTACGGATTAGCATGGGATGCCGGCGGCAACTGCATGTGGGCTTCAACAGCTTCTTCTGATGGCATGCTTTATCAGATCGACGCTGCAGGTGCTCTCATCACTTCCTACGATATTTCGCCTGAGTCCCCAACTGCTGGTGGATGCACCATGGCTGACTACACAGTCGATGTCGATCAGCTCTGGGTTCTCGCTCAGGGTGATCCTGACGGTGTATACTGCTGGCAAACCACTGTATCTCTTGAAAGAGACACCTGGGGATCCATCAAGACTGTATTCTAGGTCTTATACACAACTTGTTCTGACGGGAAGGGGCTTCTGCCCCTTCCCTTTTTAGTAGCCGCTATGTTGAATGCCTGCAGAATTGTATATTTCAATCCTGTTTACAAAATCAGCATGATCCATCAATTCACTGAGTTTCGTTTTTGCATGAATAAAAAGGGAGGCTTCTCTTGAAACCAATTCTGACCACGCTCATAGTATCGGTATCAACCCTGTTATTCCTTATTTCAGGATGCCTCGGTTCTTCCGCCGCGAACGGAGATACCTGGCTCATTATCGTCGGAACGGACACCGTAACGGTTTCCCGGATCGGAGAAGCATGGAATGGACTGGATCAGGAGCAGCGGGAGTATTTTACAGGAAATACTGATCCGGTCGGGCAGTACATACTGACTTATACAAGAAAACTTATCCTTCAGACGGAACTTGAAACCGAAGGTTACCTGTCAGATCCCGGTATAGTATCCGGGAGTGATTCGTGGCTTGGGTTCATGACAGTTAAGAGAGCCCATGACTACTTTTTGTCAGTTGCTGAAACTGCGGTTACCGTATCCGATCTTCAGTTTTACAGAGATCACATCGGCAAATCCGTCTGGTACACACTCAATCCGGGTACCGATTCATCGATCTCTCGCGGACCTGACCACCTGCCTGAACTCAGTTTCGGGCTTGCCAGCCATCTTGACACATTATCCATTGGGCAGGCCGGCAGCAGTGAATCCGGAATCATAGCGAGACTCGATTCAGTTGAAGTAACGGACGCTGTTCTTATTTCCGAGGCACTTGCAGACACCGCGGCCTGTAATCGAATGGCAACCAATCGTATTGCTAATGGTAGAAACAATCGGTGGATGAACGGGATCAGGAATTCCATGGTAGAGGAATACTCGATTTCAGTGGATACCGCCGCCCTCAGCAGACTTGTTGATTTCTATTCGGGTAATGGAGAACTGATCGAAGAAATCGTTGTAGAGTCTGATCTGGGCAACTGGAGCGCAGCCATGGTGAGAGATGAGATAAATTTTCTGCAATCAAGGATCTATGTGCAGCCAACGTCCTTGACATGGCAGTTCTATTTCATCGAGAATCTTATATTCGGCTCATTTCTTGCAGAATCGCTGCAGCAGGCGGCGCCCCTGCTGGTTGATTCACTTCGAGTAGAAGCTGAATCCTATTTGTTCGATCTGGCATCTGAGAAATACTATGATGACATGGTTTCTTCAGAAGTTACCGTTACCGGGTCTGATATCGAGGAACAGTTCAACAATCTCGAAGGACCCTTCATCATTGAAGAGATGCGTTCAGTGCAGGCTGTTATTATACCTCCGGATCATATGGAGGATTACAGGGCCGCAATACGCAATGGAAGCATTGATGATTACGCAGCAACACTTAATGGACTTCTGTATCTTGCGGTAGATTCAGCTCGCCCGCAGATTACCCGGTTATTGAGAATGAGCGATATTCCGGGCGGCTTCGGTAGAGAGGTGTTCCTTATCGATCGATCTGACACAACAAGCTGGACAGGCCCTTTTCAACTGACTGAAAGTACAGGGCATGCCCTGTTCAGGCTGATCGATGTTGTACCGGAAAGAGAAGCCCTTCTGGAGGAGGTCAGAATCCCCCTCGAATTAATGGTCCGCACCAGACTTGAAGAAGAGGCAACCGTAGCATTGATGCAGCGGCTTGAATTTAAATATGAACCCCGGGTAAATGATGAGGTCCTTGAGAATCTTCCTGTCGACCCCGGTCTCTGGGAATCTCTTTAAAAACCTGGAGGACTCTGCGGTTTGAGTGAACGTGAAGAGGGGGTAAAATGGATTACTTCGAATGGATTCTTGTAATGTTCACCTGCGGGATGGTGAATTTCTTCATTGCTTTATCATCTTTGAAGAAGTTTCTAGCCCTTAATTCAGGTATCGACAGCCTCTTGAACCTTGAGAATCTGAAAGAAATGGTTCGAAAGCAGATGTATCAGGCGCTTCTGGCTATAGTCTTCTTTGGAGGTATGGGTGTTCTGGGCTGTATCGGAATAATAACCCGAAGACTTGATTCCACCCAGTTTGTGCTCTTTCTCATACTGAATGGAATCGTGTGGGCTGCAGGGAAATCAGCGAAATCAATCGAGAAGAGGGCGCAGAACCTCTCCGTTTCAAACCCGAACCTCTCAGATGAGTATAAGTCTATCTGCAGAACCTGGATCAGAAAACCCTTTCCGGATTTCTGATTTCTCACAGGTTTTGTTACTTTTTAAGCGTTTCTCTGAACCTTGACATTGGTTCGGGGAATGTTAAACTCAATGAAGTTCAGATATTCGAATTTCCTTATATGCATTTTCAACTGTACTCGCTTTTTCTGAACCACGAAAAGGAGGAACTATGCAGGGTGATGTGATTCTGGATTGCAAGGGGTTATCGTGCCCGATGCCTATTCTGAAACTGGCTATGGCAATCAAGAAGCTTGAGGTCGGAAAGGTTCTGGAGATGTACGGCACCGATCCCGGATCCAAGGATGATGTGCCGGCATGGTGCGGCAAAACCGGCAATTCTCTTCTTGAGGTCGTTGATACTGAAGATGGGTTTACTTTCTTCATCCGTCGCGAGAAATAGGTTTGCGAGTCAATGTATTTAGTGCGGAAGAGCTGGGATTGAATACCCCTGACGACCGCTTCATTTTGCCAAGGAGATAACGATGAGTGAATCCGGTGCAAAGAAAAAAGGAAGCCTTCGTGAACTGTACGATGTGTTTTTCTCCAAATCGTGGCCTATGTGGGTGGGTGGAATCCTGCTCGGAGTGGGTAACATCTGCCTTTTCATAGTTCTTAAACCATGGGGCGCCTCCGGTGGAGTCAAGAACTGGGGAGATAACCTGTTCAACCTGATGGGCGGGGACTTTGCGAACATGGGAGCGGTTAATCTCTTCCCATACTCGGTTCTATGTATTCTTCTGATAATGGGTGCTTTTGCGGGAGCTCTATTCTCAAAGCAGTTCGCTCTCCGGTTCCCTCCTATAGGCGAACTCTTCAAAGGTCTGTTCGGTGGCCTTCTTATGGGGCTTGGGGCAGTACTGGGTGTGTCATGTACGATCGGCGGATTTTTCAGCGGTTGGCCTGCACTTTCGATGGGCGCTGTCGTTTTCACAATAGGCCTCGTAGCCGGTACATGGCTTGCTGTTAAGTACCTTCTTTTTGAAATCAACAAATTTCCAAAGCTGAGCAGCGGAAAAACACTGTCAATCCTTACCGCAGGCAAGGGTAAAGGTTCATGGCAGCCGATCCTCGGATTCGTAGTTGTAATAATAGGTCTGATAATCGCCTTCAGATATACCGGCAGCAGCAGTGTGCTTGCCTGGTACGCAGCTATCGGTCTTTACTTCGGTCTGGTATGTCAGCGGTCACGCTTCTGTGTCGTCCGGGCACTGCGTGAGCCTTTCATGTCCGGCAGCTCCAAACCAGCACTCGCGGTCATGGCGGGTATCCTGGTCTCGATGTTCGGATTTGTCGTAATCAAGTTCATGGGTATCAGAGGCGAAATGATGTGGGTCTGGCCGCACTTCTGGGTGCCTGCCATCATCGGAGGAACGATCTTCGGATTTGGAATGACCATTGCCGGCGGATGCACAGTTGGCTCACTGTGGCGTGCCGGTGAGGGACATATCAAACTCTGGGCTTCGATAATCGGTATGATGGTTGCAATGCCCTTTACAGCGAAGTTCATCAAGCCTGCATTTTTCGATGCACTGCCTGACAGCATGAAGCAGATGTTTTTCCTGCCTGAAAAGATCGGGTACGGACCGGCAGTCGGTGTATTCCTGGCTATCATGCTTCTCTGGTATCTCTTCGTGAAATGGAATGAGCGGACAGGTAAGTTCTCAGCGTATTAGAGTAAACATCCTGAGCCGACTGATCTGATCGGAAGAAAAGCTGACAGGGACGAGAGAATTCTCGTCCCTGTTTTCCGTTGCGCATCCCGCATTCTTGACCGGGGCTGCAGTTCTGAATATCAGTTATGCGGAAACGGAGAGGTGATATGCCGAAATATGTCGGGAAGTGCCCCAGCCTGCGTGAAGCTGATCTCTACACCGGGTGCCCGTTTAACTGCGTTTACTGTATCGGGAAGCAGAGACACTCTGAAGAAGTCAGGCCGACAGACCGTGAGCGGGAGATATTCGACAGTCCTCTGTCCGATGTGCCACTCTATCTCTCCCCATGGACTGATCCATACCCTCCATGCGAGGAAGAGTACTGCCGGACCGGTTCGCTGGTAAGGCACCTCTCGGGAACCGGGCAGCCGTTCTACATCATAACAAGGAGCCTTCTGGTAAGAAGAGATATCGACCTGATACGGAATAGCACTCGTTCTTTCGTCGGGATTTCGCTGAACACTCTGGACGATAAAATTACAGAACTGCTTGAACCCGGAGCTCCGAAAGCCGGAGAGAGAGCCGAACTGATCCGGGATCTGGCTGAGATGGAAGGGCTCCGGACTGTTGTAAGAATTGATCCGATCATACCTGGAATCACGGATGGGGAGAGGCTGTCTGCGCTTCTGCAGTGGGTGCTTTCGGTAAAGCCGTTCGCTATTGGTCTTGAAACTCTGAGGATGGACGGGTTCATTGCATCAAGGATGAGGAATTCGCTTCCGGAGGCGGTGTTCGATCGCATGATTGCACATTATCCGCTGCCCGGTGATGTCCCGGTTCATCCTGCGGAGGAATGGCGCCTGCCGCTTTTCAAACAGATTGCATCGATGTTCGAGAAGACGGATATCAGGGCATGCTTCTGCCGTGCGACACTGCCCGAACAGATCACGCCATGGGACTGCAGGGGAGGGTACTGATGGTGACCTCCCTTTACCTGATGCCTACATGTGAATGTAACTGTGCGTGTACCTATTGCTACTGCCCTTCCGGAGGGAAACCTGGTGACCCTGGTCTGCTCAGAAGAGCAGCGGAATCATTTACGGATCATATCCGCAGATCCAATCCGCAGGCGAGACCTCAGATAAGGTTCACCGGCGGGGAACCCTGGCTCGAGAAGGAACTGCTATTGGATGTAGCCGATCTTTTCCTCTCGAGGATTCCGGATGGATTAGTGGTAGTAAATACTAATGCTACTCTGCTTCCTGCAGATCGGCTCAGCGGTTTCAGGGGGGATGACCGATTGATAAGCGTGGTCTCACTTGACGGTCCGGAGGCTCTTCACGATTCAAGGCGGAGAACCGCTGATGGTCGGGGTACTTTCCGAAAGGTCATCGAAGGTGTGAAAATGCTGATGGATCTGGATCTCCCTGTTTATCTGAATGCGGTGCTTGATACTGAGAGTTCCCGTCATCTTACGGAATTGCTGAATTTCATCTCTTCCGAACTTGGCCTGTCGGAACTTTCGATCTCCCTCCTTTATCGGGAGACAGATCCGCTCTCTCCTGCGGAACGCTACAGCCTTCTGAAGAATGCTTACTCGGAAGCTTCTTCCCGATCGATCCGGCTCGGAGGTCATCACAGACTTCTTCCCGGATGCTGGATACCTGAACTCAGGTGCAGTGCAGGCAGCACAACTGCGCTGATCGATCAAGATGGGATGGTTCATGCCTGCCAGAGATTTGTCGGCCGAGCCGAACCCGATTGTATCTGGACTGAAGATTTCGACTGGAACAGTTTTAAATCCGGGCAGCAGTGCGGGTCAGTGTGCGGCAGTGACGACGACTGCTTTGTCGGGAAGAAGCTGCATGAGCTGTACACGCAGAAGTACCCCGAATATCTTGTTTCGCATGATCTTGACAGGGTTCTGTTCGGGGTTCTGGCGTGAGACTCTGGAGGCCCTCTGACGATCTGCGGAAAAAAAACGTTCTGATTATGGGGCTGGGAACAAAAGACGGCGGTGTGGGTGCTGCCCTCTTCGCCCATGCGCGCGGCGCCATAGTAAGTGTGACAGATCTTCTGGATGAATCCGTTCTCGGGGATTCCCTTGCTGAGCTGGCAGGTATCGATATAAGGTTTGTGCTCGGCGGCCACAACATTGAGGATTTCATCAAAGCTGACCTGGTGATAAGGAATCCCGGCATCAAACGAAGCAACAGATTCCTGGCTGCAGCTTCGGATTCGGGCGCAGCGGTCGACAGCCCGACAGGTTTGTTCTGTGAGATCGCAGACAGACCATGGATCGGTATTACGGGCACAAAGGGAAAAAGTTTCACCACTCACCTTGTCAGCCATATTCTCCGCGCCTCCGGGGTGAAGACAGTGGCGGCAGGGAATAACTGTATCTCACCCCTTCGGTTTGTTGATGATGATTCGATCTACCCGGTTCTCGAACTTTCCTCCTGGCAGCTTTCGGAAATGAATCTGCACAGAAAATCTCCCCATATAGGCTGCTGGCTGAATTTCTTTGCCGATCACATGAACTGGTACAGTTCGATGGAAGAGTACAGGTATGATAAGGAGTCCATCGCGCGGCACCAGAGCCCGGATGACATCATTATCCTGCCTGTTGATGATCCGGCTTTATCGGAGATCCCCGGCAGTTCGGAAAGGTATTACTTTTCCTCGAACCATGTTCCACCAGATGGTACAAAAGGTTCTTTTCTGGAGGATGGCTGGTTGACGTGGAGGGATCCCGGGGTTGTCAGACTTGTCCGTGCTGATACTCTTCCCGATCACATGACGGTACCCGTCCATCTCGATCTCATCAATCCTGCGGTATGCTGTGCCGTTGCTGCAGGTGCAGATCCGCTGAACATTGCAAGGGGACTGGCCACATTCCCCGGCATACCCCATAGATACCAGTTCGCGGGCAGATACGGAAAAATCCGCATCATCAACGATTCCGCCGCCACAACGCCTGACTCAGTGATAAAGGCTATATTAAATCTGGACAGCGGGAAGCTCGTGCTGATAGCCGGAGGAGGGGGGCACAAGAATCTGGATTACGTTTCCCTTGCGTCACATATCAAAGCGAGAGTTCACCGGGTTATCCTCTTCAGAGATGATCCTGCGTCGATCAGGCTGAGAAGCGCATTAAGCGGGATGAATGAGAATCGGCTCAGCCTGGCGCGGGATATGAAAGAAGCCGTTAATATCGGAATCAGTTGTCTGGACCCGGATGAAGAGGGTACTCTGCTGCTCTCCCCCGGATGCAGCGGCGCTCCTCTCTTTGTCGATCTCTTCGTGAGGGGGGATCAGTTCATCTCGTGCATAAGAGCCTTTGCCAGCTCCGGGGGATCCTGATGCCGCGCCTGCTGGAAGCTCTTGCAGCCTTCATCCTCATTGTCATTACTCTTCCTCTCACCTTTGCTGCCCTTCTGATATCTTCGGTTTTCATCGGTTTTCCGCCTTTTCACCTGTCAAGGCGCATTGGACGGTATGGAGTTGAGTACACTCACCTGAAGATAAGATCCATGAAGAGCGGGAGGGAGACCGGACGGGTATTTTTCGAGGCGCACAGGATCAATTTCTGGGGAAGGCTTCTGCGCCGGTTGCATGTGGACGAACTCCCCGAGCTCTTTCTAATACTTATCGGCAGGATGAGTTTCGTGGGCCCGAGGCCGCTGCCCGCCTCTCTTTTGAGGGATCTGGACACGTCACTCCGCGAGACCGTTAGACCGGGCTGGACCGGTCCCGCGCAATTATGGCTCCTCCGCAGGGGTAGCCTCGATAAGAGATTACAAATCAGGCTCGACTCCCGCTATGTGGCCCGGCGCAGCCCCTGCTACGACCTGAAAATCCTGTTGGCCACATTTTCAGGAGTGTTCAGGTCCCGGGCGATGAATCTCGACCCGATTGGATCGGAGGACCGAAAGTCCTTCGGAGCCGATCTGGAGCAAGATGAAACCTCCTTACCTTACAAGCAGGAACCTCGTTCCTGAAAGGATGCCGCTTCCTTTATACCTTGCGAAATAGATACCGGTCCCACCCTCCCATGAGAGTGTATGGTCACCCTGCGGCAGCTCTCCATCAAGGATTACTGCGACCACTCTGCCGCTGATATCGAAAATCTCCAGCGATGCTTCTCCTCCCGGGTGGGAGATATGGAAGACCGCTGAGCCGTTTGCCGGATTGACTGCCATCGTGAGGACACCGGGGGCATCTGGGATATCCCCTTCAGCTATTCCGGTCTGCGAGGCGCTGAAGAATACGTTGACGGTATCGGCGCTCTCCGGTATGGAGGAAACCTCTACATATGTATCCTCGAAGGAGTAATCCCTGCTGTCCGGAACTGTCCAGTAGTTGAAGATATCTGCGTTCTGGGAGGGCGGACCCGGGAACGGATCCTCCTGGTCGCCGTAGCCCTGTTCCTGTTCGAGCTCCCAGAGGCCGTCTGCCTGCTCCAGAGCCACATGGTAGTGTCCGTAGGAAGTGTGGCCGGGGTACCATTGGTTGTCGTTGCTGGAGGTGGCGTCGTCTACATGCCAGATGAGGACGCCCCACCCCGGGAGGGCGGAATCGTAGCCTATAGGCCTGCGGTTCTCGACCAGATAGTAGTCATTGCCGCCTGATCCATTTGTCCATAACCGGTAGATGGTTCCAGACATCTCCACGGAAGGGACATCATAGTAACCTGCCGAAGTGATATTCACCGGAGTGGATATTCCGAGGCCGATCCTGCTCCACGCGCAGAAGTGGGCCGGGCTCCAGCTGTTCCCGTTGTAAAGGCCGAAGGACATGATGCCCCAGTCGCCTATACCGTTGGAGTCATAATCGTAATCGTAGAGGTCCGGCAGTCCCATTACGTGTCCGAACTCGTGGCAGAAGACTGCAGCGGATTTATCGCCGGGATTGTCATCGTACTCGTTCTGGACGCTGAAAGAGAAAACCTTCACTCCGTCGAAGGTTACACCGCCTCCGGGCAGGGACCAGGCGTGGGGCCAGATGGTCTGGGGGGTGCCGTCGAACTGACCGGCGAACATCACATTCACACCATCGACGTAACCATCGGAATCATTATCGTACTGTGAGAAGTCTACAAAAGGATCAACAAGCTCGCAGACATCTTCCACCATGCCCTGGGAGTTGGCGGGGTAGTATCCCCAACCGTAGTTATCATCCACATAGTATGCGTAAGTCTCCGGTGCTCTCTGCCAACCGGTGCTGGAGGGATAATCAAGTGTTACAATATCAATCTGACCGAAGGATACTTCACTGTAGTAATTCTTCAGAGAGAAGGTATCCGCGGCGAACCCCATGGAGTCGAAGTATACTGAAGGTGTCATGGCCACATTATCAGTGAAATCCACAAGCAGTATAAGGACATTCATCCCTTCGTCTGTGCCGCTCAGGGCACCATCCGGTCCGAACGGAGGGTTGTGCAGGCCGTATATCGGATTTGCCGCGTCCACGCCTCTGGTTCGGGCCTCGGCGTAGGATTCCAGGTAGAGCTGCAGATTCGTTTCACTCCGTTCCGTTTCCCCTGGGAACCAGGGAGGGGGTGGGGCTGCCTGCAGGCTGGCTGCAAGAAGCAGCAGGGATAGTAATGTCAGAGTCTTCATATACACTGCCTTCCATGATAATTCGTGATCACTGACACATGCGGAGTGTCAGCTGATGAGGTAGTAAATTCCGTAAATATCATAACACGTTACAAACACTACTTCAACACAATTTGTTCCGCATCACTAAATCTGCTGATTTCCGAAAAGCGGGCACCCTGCCTCAGATGACCGGCATGCGTCAAAGTGTTGACCGGCTGATGCAGAGTAGATTTGACGGACACACCGTTTCTTGGGTATTTTCCAGTCACTAGTTACAGTGTCACTGCTGCATTCACTTACTGTTCTGAAGGAACGGAGACTGAAGATGCTGCTGGTTCATTATTTCATGCCTAAACTCGCCCATAGTTCATATATGCTGGCGGGAAACAGAACCTGCGCTGTTATCGACCCTTCAAGGGATGTCGATGGTTACATCAGGGCAGCTGCGGACCATGATCTAAAAATAACTCATGTTCTCTTGACCCATCTGCATGCGGATTTCGTGTCCGGGCACATGGACCTGGCAGCCATAACAGGGGCTTCGGTGGTTGTGCCGGCATCGGCATGCTGTGCATTCGACCATATACCCGTCTCCGAGGGTGACAGTTTCCTGCTTGAGGACATGAAAATTGACGTAATAGAGACTCCGGGACATACACCTGAACACGTAAGCTACATTGTATCGGATACCGGCAGGGGTCCGGATCCAGCCGGTGTATTCTGCGGAGATACATTATTTGTCGGGGATGTGGGTCGGCCGGACCTGTTCCCGGATATGGCCGGGGAGCTTGCATCCCGTTTATATGACAGCTTGAGAAAACTCATGGAACTGCCGGATTTCTGCGAAGTGTATCCTGCGCACGGTGCGGGATCCCTGTGCGGCAGGTCAATGGGCTCCAAGTGGCGCAGTACAATAGGCTACGAACGCAGGTACAACGCCGCCCTGCAGATCGAAGACAGGGATGCTTTTATTCAATCCCTTACCACCGGAATGCCTCCGGCGCCGGATCATTTCTCCAGGTGCAGTGCGTTCAACAGAGCAGGACCTGCAACAACCTCCTCCCTCGGTGAACCTGAACCGATGAAGCCGGAGGAATTCAGAAAAGCCATAGGCGGCTCTAATTCAATTGTATTGGATGTACGGAGGTACGATGCCTTCGGGGGACAGCATATACCGGATGCTGTAAGTATTGACTTCGAGGGGAATATCCCCGTCTTTGCCGGCTGGGTTCTCCCCCCTGATGCTGATATCTACCTTGTCGCTACGAATTTTACTGAGGTTTTGGATACAACCTTATGGCTCAGAAGAGTAGGACTCGACAGGGTTATGGGATATCTGGACGGAGGGATGTTTGCATGGTCTCTTGCAGGTCTTCGGGCAGCTCATCTGCCTCAGTTGTCGGTAATTGAGGCAGATCTTGCGATCAGGTCATGCAAAGATGCTCTGATACTGGATGTGCGATCTTCCGCTGAGTATGACAATTCACACATCGATGGTGCTGTGAACATCCCTGCACCGGATCTGAGGACCCGCTTCAGAGAACTGGACCAGGATTCGGAGACCCTTCTTGTATGCAGCACCGGATACAGATCAGCTCTGGCCGGGAGTATCCTCCTGACTAACGGATTTGGAAAGCTTCAAAACGTTTCCGGAGGCATGAAGGGCTTCAATTCGGCAGCTCTTGCCCCTGCATGCCTGATGTGTTCAATACCTCATGGTCCGCGACTGTTCACGGGCAAGCTGCACGACCAGGTTGCGGTGAAGACCGGAGAGAAAACACGGTGATGGATTGGCCCGAAGCGGGAAGATGGTCACCATACATTGTTGGTGCGGGGATTGGTGTTCTCAGCTGGGTAACTTTTTTACTCTCAGATAAAGCTATCGGCTGTTCCACTGCATTTGCCAGAACGAGCGGAATGATCGAGAAGCTGTTCAGGGGCGAAAAAGTGAAAGAGAAGCCCTACTACAGGGAGTTCATTCCGGAAATCGACTGGGAATGGATGCTTGTTCTGGGGGTGTTTGCAGGCGCATTCATTTCCAGCGTTCTTTCCGGTTCATTCAGAATCAGTATTGAACATTCGCTCTGGACAGCATATTTTGGAGATACGCCGATCCTCAGACTTCTTGTCGCTCTTACAGGAGGTATTGTGATGGGTTTCGGTTCCAGATGGGCGGGAGGATGCACGAGCGGCCACGGAATAAGCGGAACTCTTCAATGGACCCTCAGCAGCTGGGTAGCAGCAATATGTTTCTTTGCTGGCGGCATTATCACTGCGCTGTTCATGTTTGAGGTTCTGGCAGGAGGCGTTTCATGACCCTTGATGCGCTTCATTCGAAAAGGGGCCTGCAGTTCACTATTGCGCTACTCTGCGGAGTAGTATTCGGGTTTCTGCTGCAGAAGGGAGGAGTCACCGATTACGATGTCATTATCGGTCAGCTTCTTCTTAAAGACTTTACGGTAGTCAAGGTAATGCTGTCAGCAGTTATCACCGGT
>QNDS01000049.1 GCA_003644925.1 Candidatus Fermentibacterota bacterium | reverse complement strand
GCTTTTCAGGAGGGCGGAGACTATTCTTGTCCGTTCTGAAGCTACCATTATAGTATGGGGCAGGGTAGAAAGGGGGGGCAGGATCCGGGGAATTTCAGTGGAAGCCGGCCCGCTTTCAATTGTCCCTCTGGAGCCCGAATCGCCGGAGAAATAGATTTCGAAAATCATGCGGGAAGGATACGCAGATGGCTATCAGCCCAATCAGACCAGATGAACTCAGATGGAAATGCCCACCGGAAGCTCTCGATTTCATAACCACAGCTGACATAAAACCCACCGGGGAGATTGTTGGTCAGGAAAGGGCTATTAAGGCTCTCAAACTGGGGCTTGAAATTCATTCAATAGGGTACAACATGTTTGTAACAGGAGTGTCCGGAACCGGGCGTGAAACAACTATAAAGAAAATTCTGGAAAGTATAGACACGACCACCGATGAGCTGAGAGACATTATGTACGTTCGAAATATGGAGGATCCCAGGAATCCGCTGGCACTCACTTTCCCTGCCGGAGACGGCGCCAAATTCGCTACAGCTATGGATGAATGTGTACAGCTTCTGAAAAGCAACATTCCAACTGTTCTGGGCAGCGAAAAGGCCGACATGGAAAGCAGAGCGATAAGAGCAACCTATAAGGACAGGAAAATAGCTCTTATGGATGATATCAAGAAGGAAGCTGCCGAAGCCGGCTTCTCCATAGTCAATATACCTGTCGCACCGGGGGAATTCCGGCCGGATGTCCTTCCCGTAATAGAAGATGAAGCAGTCACCTTCGATACACTTCAGAAAATGATGGACGAAGGGAAGCTTAAAGAGGAAGATCTCAGGAAGTACATGGAACTGCATGAAGAGCTTTTTAAGAAACTCACAAATGCCTTCAGAAAAACCCGCGATATGGAAATTGAGATCCAGATCAAACTCGAGAAAATGTACCGCAGGCTTGTAAAACCTACGATATCAGGAATTATCTCCATTCTTAAGGAAATTGGTGACGATAAGGCAGATAAATGGGCTGATTCGATAGTAGAGGTCATTCTGGAGAATCTTAAGGATTTCGCGGAGAGCACCGAGGGTAAGGACCCATACGTTCTTTTTACACCAAATCTGATTCTTGATAACGCCGGTAAGACCAAGCGGCCGGTTGTGATAGAGGAGTTCCCCGATTCAATAAGCCTTTTCGGAAACATCGACAGGGTTGTGGTCGACGGAAAACCCTATAGCGATCACACCATGATCAGACCCGGTGCACTGCATAAGGCTGATGAGGGTTACCTTATCATGAATGCCCTTGATCTGGTCAGATCGCCGGATCTATGGCAGAGGCTTATTCAGACCCTCAGGAACCAGACTACCGTAATAAGGAGTCATGATCCCATGGGTCTGTATCCGGTTCATCTTCATCCTGAACCGATTGATACCAATGCCAAGATCGTTCTTATCGGTTCCTCGAAGCTCTACTATCTTCTCGCTTCCTATGAGCCGGAATTCGGTCTTCTCTTCCGGATAAGAGCTGCTTTTGATTTTACGATGGATTCCACAAATGAGAATATCAGCGACTTTGCCAATGTAATCGCAGGTATCTTAAAAGCGGAAGACCTTCTTCCCATGGATGCAGGTGCCGTTGCAGCGGTTGTGGAAGAAAGTATCAGGATGACCGGCCTTCAGGACAGGCTTTCTCTGGAATTCAACAGAGTTACCGACTATCTCCGCCAATCAAGCTATTTTGCCAGACAGAAGAAAGATTCAATCGTTACTGTTGACCATGTCAGGGAGGCAATACAGGAAAAGATCAACCGGTTGAATCTCAGTGAGACTTACGCAACCCGCCGGATAGTCGATGACACAATAATGGTAGATACTCAGGGCGAAAAGGTTGGACAGGTAAACGGACTTGCTGTGTATCAGGGTGTTGATTACTCCTTCGGGCTGCCTGCAAGGATATCCACAAGGGTTTCAGTCGGCAGAAAAGGGCTGATAAATGTAGAGCGTGAGTCTGACATGTCTGGAACTACTCATACAAAAGGTATGCTGATAATATCTGGCTTCATACAGGGCAAATTCGCGAGAGAATATCCTCTTTCCCTCTCCGCCAGCGTAGTATTCGAGCAGAGTTACGGTGGAGTGGACGGGGACAGTGCATCCTCAACAGAGCTTTATGTACTGCTCAGCGCGCTCTCGGAGATTCCAATACGGCAGGATATTGCCGTTACCGGTTCGGTTAACCAGTTCGGAGAAGTACAGGCTATAGGCGGGGTCAACGAAAAGGTAGAGGGATTTTTCCGTGTTTGCAGCGGAAAAGGACTGACTGGAACCCAGGGAGTGATGATCCCGAAAGCGAACGTAATGGATCTTCAACTTCGTGAAAACGTCATTGATGCTGTCAGAGACGGCATGTTCCACATATACCCCATAGAGTTCATTGAGGAGGGCGCGGAACTTCTCATGAGAACAGAGGCGGGGAAGGTAATGGGTGATGGAACGTACCCTTCCGATTCTATTTACGGGAAGGTGGACCGCAGGCTGAGGCAGATGGCAGCAACACTGAGAAAATTCTCCTACCACGGTTGAGGCTGTCTGCACAGTATATTCCTGTTATGAAAAAAGTATTCTCTTCCTCATGGGGACAGCTGGAAAAAAGCGGTTCAAACGTTGGAGATGAGGCGATATTCGCTTCACAGGTCCGGGATATATACTCTCTTGATGACATCAAGATAGGAGTGATGTCCGGCGTTCCTGAAAAAACTGAGGAAGTTTATGACGTGAAACCCTTCGATGTGTCGAAGGGTAAGCTCCGCGCTATGACCCGCGGCGTCAGATGGAGCGATGTTGTGATTGTCGGTGGCGGGGAACTGGCTCAGGACAGATCATCACTTCTTTATACCCCTTTTAATCTGCATCCACTTAGACTTGCCAAACGTTTTGGAAAACCTGCTTTTGCATGGTCAATCGGGATCGGACAGGGAAATGAACTTGCAAGGTGGACCCCTGGTCAGCTTCGGAAATGGCTTGGTTACTGCAGTGGTGTTACCGTACGGGACAAACCTTCCCTGGACATTCTTCTCAACCTCGGACTTGACCCTGAAAGAGTCAGATTGGCCTCAGATTCCACATTCACTCTGGCAGGTGATTACGCACAACCTCACACTACATCTGAAATTCTCGGTGTAGCCGTAAGGAACGTATCCAACAGACAGGGTAATATTCTGCCCCTTGAAATAAGGAGAAAGCTCGGTTTATACAGGGAACCGGATGTCACCGGAATCAGAAGGAAATGGGCAAACCTCCTTGACAGACATATCGATACTCATGACGGGGAGATACGCTTCTTCCCATTCCACACCGGAAGCCTCTCCAATTCTGACGATTCTGAGTGTGAAGCTGTTATGGCAATGATGAAACACAGTGATCGTGCGACAGTGATCATGCCCACCGGTATCAGGAATTTTCTGACAAAGATATCCGAATGCAGGATAATCCTCACTGTGCCTCTTCACGGATCGATCCTTGCTCTAGTCACCGGCACCATTCCTATCGCTGTACCGTACGCTTCCAAAGGCTTCAGATTCATGGAGGAGGCAGGTATCGCAGACCTTACTGTCGACTCTTCTTCAGACAGCTGGAATGAGGAATTGAGCGTTCTGCTCGATCGAACCTGGGACACTTCACGGAATATCCTGCAGGTTCTGACTGAAAAGAGAAGTGAACTGGCTGAAAGCTGTACCCTGAACCTGGAACTGTTCAAACAGACATGCCTGCAGCCGTGACCGGAATTCCAGCATGATACCGGGAATCCACGTTTCGGTTAATGGAGGACTGGACAAGGCGCTTGATACACTCACCGGGCTGGGGCTGCCCTGCGGTCAGATTTTCACATCAAACCAGCAGCAGTGGAAGGGTCGTACTGTCAAGGAGAGGGAGATTGAGAAGTACAGCAATAGATCGGTTACGATCATCTCTCACACTTCATACCTTATCAATCTTGCTTCAACCAGCGAAAGGGTTGTTAAGCTCTCAGTCCCTGCTCTAAAAGCCGAGCTGCAACGAATACATATCCTGGGAATTGAATGGTGTGTCCTGCACCCGGGAGCTCATCTGGGCGCCGGGGAAGATGAAGGGATCAGGAAAATTTCATCGATGGTTAGAGATATACTTCAAGGTTCATCGCCGGATACCGGTATCCTGTATGAGAACACCGCCGGGCAGGGAACCACATTAGGATATACTTTTGAGCAGCTTGCAGAACTGCTTGAACTTACCGATATGCCTGACCGGACCGGGATATGTTTTGATACGTGTCACGCTTTCGCCGCCGGTTACGACCTTTCTTCAGAATTTGCTGTCCGGGAAACCATGAGTAAGTTCAGCGATACCGTGGGGATCGAAAAAATCAGAGCATTTCATATCAATGATTCAAAGGGGGAGTGCGGCAGCCGTAAAGACCGTCATGCATCCATAGGAGAAGGACTGATTGGTCTTGCCCCCCTTCGCTTTCTTGCCTCAATGCCGGAATTCAGAGAAATACCCGGAATTGCGGAAACACCCGGATCGGACAGTGACAGGGCACAGGATATTGAAAAAGTTGTTAATCAATAGTGTTCCGCATTAGTCCCCGTAGGAACAAGCTATTTGTAATCGACCGGGATCACCAGCTCTGATTAAAGATTCTGACGTTCCTGATTGGCTGTAATTCACCATCGATGATAAGTGTGTCAGTCATGGTTAATGTATCTGGATCGGTAGTTGAAGCGCTGAGCTTGCAGTAGTATCCATTATCGAGAGCAAGGAAGAAGTTCCCACCGTAGAAAATACTGTCCCGCCATTGAGTACTGTCATTGGGGGCCGGGGCCACTAAGCCACCACTTAAAGACACTCTCGTTTCTTCTCCAGCGGGCCACAAAAGAGGATTAGCAGTTCCTGAGTAGATGTATTTGTCTCTAGCGAATCCAACAGCCGCAACTATGAATTGTTGCTGGAAATCCGGAGAAGTGGGATCACCGGAAATGAGAGAATCTCCATCAAGGTCAATTTGGAAGCCCACTGGTATCGTAGAGAAATACTGCCTTATCTCCGATAGCTTATCTGTTCTGGTATTGGCTGATATACCCGTATCGGATGAAGTATCATCCCCGTTGAATGCCATGACGGTGTAGAATGCAGATCGATCAGCGATGTGAGTTGCTATATTCTGATCAACAACATCGAGCAGCACCCAGGGGTTTCCGGGCTGGATTCTGCTCCAGAGTAGATACCCCTCTATTTGTGTGCCGGTTAATGCTGTCCAGGTTACCACAATGGTATCACCTTTACTTGCAATCGAATCAATTGCAATCCCGGTAACCATAGGAAGCGTTCCGGTTATTTCGGTGGCTGAATCACCACAGGCTGAGTATAAAGCAATGAAGACCAACATTATAATAGATACTACCCATATTCTCATTCTAATCCTCCAGTGAACATATTTCTTGTCTCATACCGTTGGATACTCTTTACTCTGTGTTGCTTTGTCAATCCTGCTGATCCCTGTATTTGATCAGAATTAACCTGAACGGCAATCAGATAGAGCAAAGATTTTAAGTGTGAAAACGGAATTGCTTGACTGTACCCCACAATATGAACATTCTTCAGTTACCTGTATATTGAGTTATCTTAACGAAATGTTTGCGGAGGAAGAAATTGAAAAATACTACACTCGTGATCCTGTTTGTATTAGTTACCCTGTCATTCGCGGCTCCATCAATCCATGGAATTCCCGGTCTTTACCGTGTGAACAGCGCCATGCCGCTGGGCTTTAATAGAATGTCATTTGCTCTTGGTCTGTCTTACTGGACCGCAGCGAATGAGTACAGGAATTTCATTTACCACAGTCATTTCCAGCCCGGTACATATCTATTTCCTGAAGTTACAAATATAGAGCACACCGGACAGGGTAGATTCAGCATTACGTATGGAGTGTGGGACTATATCGATTTAGCAATGAACGCAGCCTATTCCAGCACTTTTTTTGAAAGAGGTCTGTACGAAGAGCGTTCAACAGGACACTGGGAGGAGATTTATGGATTCGAGGGTTTTAACCTTCTTCTGCATGGAGGATATAATCCAATCGAAAGCCTGAAGGATGTTGTCTGGTTTGGCGGAGACATCCGCCTGGGACTTTCCTCGGCGGATACTGCCTTCATTCGTAACGTTGATGACCCTGATGGAATATGGCACTCCGGACAGCTGATAAGCACAATTCGCAGACCGTTCACAACAACGGGCAATAACAGCTTTGGCATGGATCTTCTTATTACAGGTGATTTCAGCCGCTGGATTCCAATGGCACCAGTCAAGGCGCATCTGAATTTCGGCTATGCAAAGTATACACAGGATTACCATTTAACCGATTTTAGAGTTGTGCCTGAAGCTGTGGGATGGTCTTATTCGGATTCCACCGTTGTTGATATTGAGGTGGCGGATGGTATTTTCAACTTCGGCATCGGATTTGAGGTTGCAACACCGCACGTTGACCTTTTCATGGAATACACAAACCAGAATCTTACGGACAGGGACAATGCTTCGGTATCCTATTTCACACCGGGGCTGAGGTTCAAAAACACTTCAGGTACATTCATGGATATCGCTTTTGACCTTAGTACAAGCAAGTTTGACCCTGCTTACTATGATCTCGGTCACGGTCTGTACCAGACGGATAGCGTTGTTACGAATGCTCAGCGGGCTGAGAGAGCTCCTCTGCCGATCGGTGGAGTATTTGATTGGGGCGTGAGCCTTGCACTGGGATTCTCATCGGATATGGTAACCGATGAAGGTCAGGCAGATATGGCAACCTTGAGTGGAACCGTGACAGATTCCCTTACCGGCGCCGCAGTCTTCGCAACGATCACATTCCCCGGAGTGCCCATTCCCAATGTTACAAGTGATTACATCAGCGGTTTCTATGCACACATAATCCCAGCTGGAGAAGTTCCGGTAACAGTTGTCGCGCCCGGATACAGAAATGCAAGCGCTACCGTTGTTCTTGGGCGCAATGAAGATGTCATCCTTGATTTCGCTTTGCTTCCGAACCTTGGTTCGGTCACAGGCTCCCTCAGAGATGGGGAGGGCAGACCCATCGCTGGCGCTACGGTAACGATTGGAAGCACTTCGCCGGTTACTGTAACAACCAATGAAGCAGGGGTCTTCACCGCTGATGTTGAAGCGGGAACCTGGCCGATAACTGTACAGGCAGATGGTTACATTTCCGATAACCGGTCTGTATCCCTATTCGCCAACGAAACTGTGAATGTTTCCTTTGATCTTCGGGATGCACTCCGTGAAGGTGCTGTTCTAAGCTTTGATAATATCTATTTCGCCTCAGGGAGTGCTACTTTGAAACCTGAGAGTTACGGCATACTGGATAGTGTCGCCATCCTTCTGAGAAATAATCCAACATCCAGAATACAGATATCAGGGCATACGGACAGTGACGGCAGTGAGGCATCAAACCAGACACTCAGCGAGCGTCGTGCTCAATCGGTCTATCAGTATCTGGTCAGTACAGGTATCGGAGGTAACAGGCTTACTACAGCAGGCTATGGTGAATCCATACCTGTGGTTCCCAACAACTCCGCGGCCAACAAAGCCAAAAACCGAAGAATCGAGTTCCTGGTCCTCAGCATCTGATACAACCGGGAGACTCTTGCGAAATATGACCGGGGGATCCTGCTCTCCCGGCAGGAGAAGATCTTTTCACCATGCCAGCTTTCTGCCGCTGGTAACATTATTTGCATTCCAGATATTGATGGCTTTTTTACATTCTGTTACAAAGAATTCATCAGTCATTGACACTCTACTCAGATGTACTGATCAAAGTTGTTCCGGATCAGCACTCACAATGGATGGATGTAAAATGAAAACAGAAAGGAAACAGCGGTTCGGTGTTTCAACCGGTCTGATTCTCATGGTGGTACTCATTATTGCAGGGGAGGCACCGGGATACTCCTATGTGATACCGGATACGGATCAGTCCCTTTGCTACGACACCCTTGATACCATCTCTCCTCCAGTTCAGGGAGAAGCGTTCTTCGGGCAGGATGCCCAGTATGAAAGTCTTGCTCCCTCGTACTTGAACAACGGTGATGGTACCGTTACCGATCTGAATACCGGCTTGATGTGGCAGCAGGCGCTACCTCCTGAAAAGATGAGCTGGGACTCCGCTGTTGCAGGGGCTGACACCTGCAGTATTGGAGGATACGACGATTGGCGACTCCCCACAATAAAGGAATTGTATTCTCTGATTCTCTTCAGTGGAACAGACCCCAGCGGCCCTGATCCTGTTTGCATTGTCCCCTTCATTGACACTGATTACTTCGAATTTGAGTATGGAGATACACTTTCAGGAGAGAGGCTTATTGATGCCCAGTACTGGTCATCCACCGAGTATCTCGGGCTGACAATGGGAGGGGATTCAACGGCCTTCGGAGTGAACTTTGCCGATGGCAGGATAAAAGGATATCCATCTGAGGAAGTGGGCCCTCCGGGTCGGGATTTTCTGATGACTTCTTTTGTAAGATATGTGCGGGGAAACGACTACGGCGAAAATCAGTACGTAAACAACGGTGATGGCACTGTAACAGATCTTGCCACAGGGCTTATGTGGCAGCAGTCGGATGACGGAACAGGAAGGAACTGGGAAGAAGCCCTCGCTTATGCAGACGGTATGAGCCTTGCGGGAAACGACGACTGGAGACTGCCCGATGTGCATGAATTGCAGAGCATTGTAGACTACACCAGATCTCTTCAGGAGACCAATTCTCCAGCTATAGACACGATCTTTTCCTGCACTCAGATAACAGATGAGGGTGGAAATATCAACTATGGCTTCTACTGGACGGGAACAACCCATGCCAGTGCCGTGCCATACAACACAGGCACCTTTGCTGCTTACGTTGCATTTGGCGAGGCCCTTGGCTGGCTCATGACTCCTGACTCCTCCTATGTGCTTATTGATGTTCATGGAGCCGGGGCACAGCGCAGTGACCCGAAATGCGGAGATCCCGACGAGTATCCTTATGGACATGGTCCCCAGGGTGATGTTATCAGAATCTATAATCTTGTTCGCTGCTGCAGGAATACAGACGGAACAGGAATGGAGGAGGCCGGAAGTACCGAAGCACCCGGTCTGCGCATAACCGGCAATAATCCCTTCACAAGTACGATTACTTTTATCTGCACGGTTCCTGTGTCGGGTCTGGTTGACCTTACCGTTTACGATTCCGCGGGTAGAGTTGTGGACAATATCATCCGATCAAACCTGAGCTCTGGAAACCATTGCTTCAGCTGGCATCCGCAGAACAATCGGGTAAATGCGGGAGTTTATCTGCTCCGGCTTGCAACCGATTATGGAAGCACCGTGGTAAAAACAGTCTATATTGGATTTTAACGCACTTAACCTCAACCGGGAGTGCATTCGGTGAATTCCTTCAGTCAAAAAAGTATCATGCTTCTTATTGCTGCGTAATCCTGTTATTATTCTGAAATCTTCATCTGGTTCATACATGGGAGGGTTTCAGCTTTGTTTATACAGACCAGGCAGGTTCAATCGAAATGAATGTTGCGATAACAGCAGACGTTCATCTATCTGCCGATGATACCCACCCTGAACGATACAATGCCCTTGTGAACATCCTCGACAGCCTTGTTAAGCAGGATATAAGAACACTGATAATAGCCGGGGATCTTTTCGATAAGGATTGCAGCAATTACTCGCGGTTTGAGGGGATCTGCAGGCAGTATCCGCAGATCGATATTCATATAATCCCCGGGAATCACGATCCGGATGTCTCCAGCAGGGTCATTGTCGGGGATAATATTAACATCTACAGCTCAGATACGATGGTGGAGCTTGATACTGTTTCCTTCGTATTTATCCCCTACAGGAGAAATTCGGGTATAGGCGAACATCTTGCGGAAATCGATGTTAAGGACCACTGGGTTCTTATAGGGCATGGAGACTACTTCGATGGATCCAAGGTAAGGAATCCCTACGAGGTCGGCACCTATATGCCACTGTACAGAAATGATCTGGACAGATTCAATCCGTGGAAAGTATTTCTGGGTCATATTCATAAACCCATGAACAAAAGAAATATGTACTATCCAGGTTCCCCATGCGGGCTTGATGTCAACGAAACGGGAAAAAGAGAATACCTTACTTTCGATACATCCTCAGGAAGTGTTTCCCGCCATACGATCAAGACGGATGTAATCTATCTGCAGGAAAAATTCCTGATCATCCCGGATGAGAACGAGGTCGAGAGGCTCCAAAAAGACGCGGATGGAAGAATCGCTGCCTGGGATCTGGACGAGGATGATAGAAAAAGGGCTAGGATCAGAATAAAGGCCACTGGATATACAAGCGACAGAGAAGCCATCATGGGATGTCTGAAAGGTGTATTCGAAGAGTTCAACTTCGTTAAGGATGAGGATCCGGATATTTCCTCACTCTGTTTCACAAAGGATCATCGCAGGAATGCCATTGCCTTGAGGGTTCTGGAGCTGATAGAGGGAATTGACTGGGATTTCGGTGGGAATGAGCCTGAGAAAGATAAAATCACCGAAACTGCTCTTTCTGTTATTTATGGAGATGGCAGCGGATAATGGCTATCCGTATCGATAGAATATCCATCGATCGCGGGGGCCCTCTGAAGGATGATTTCATCCTTGAACCTGCAGGACTGAATCTTATCTACGGTAGTAACGAAACCGGCAAAACCTATATCGTTGAAGCCTTGATCGATTTCCTTTTCAAGACCGGAAAAGGTACTCCGTGGATACAGAAGAAAAACAATTCACCGGAGTCTACTTTCAGAGAATGGAAGCCCCGGGGGAAAATTCTTGTTTCCGGTCTGGAGGATACAACTACTGTATTCACTTCAGGGGGGTTTAAGCTTGAGGATTTCAGGACTTCCGACAGCCGTTTTCCGGAAGATCTTTCCCGGCTGCTGGTGGTTCGTGCTGGAGATACAAGGCTGTCTTCTGCAGGGGATGAAAGTGTACTGAGGACATTTCTCTCGGATCAGACAACACTGAATGAGGTGGAAAACAATATCAGACAGGATGCGATACGAACATCTACCATCGTGGATGGGGCGATTGAATCCACTAAAAAAATGGGCCGGATCAAGGATAGAAATCATGTCATCGAAGAGAAGCTGAGGCTGGAGCAGCTTCAGCAGGATGTGAATGAGAACGCCTCCCTCGGTAAACTCAGCTCTCTTGGTAGAGAGAAACGGCTGGTTCAGGAGAAAGTTGAAGAGCAGGAAGGTGCAAAAAGATACGAGGCATTCAGAACGGAAGAGAGTATCCGTAAGCTTGAGCTGGAGATGGATGATCAACCTGCTGATCAGTACATGAGTGATCTGGATATTGTCATCAGCCAATACGAGACGAAAAAGGATAGCCTGTCAGAAGAGGAGAAAAAACTTAAGGACTCCGCCTCTTTGGAGGAGGATTACAGCTGGAGCAGAATTGCTCTTGAAGAATACCTTTCCTCAACTGAGAAGCAGAAGGGTAGGAAAGGTAGCGGCTTTCTGTGTTATGCTCTGATCTTCTTTTTCATTGCGGCCACCGTTGCTGTGGGATTTTTCAGCAGACCCCTGATGCTGATGACTGCTGTGGGAGCAATAATCTGTCTGATAATTCACAGAAGGAAAGAAAGCGAGTCCCTGTCATCGGAGGAGATTATCCGGCTAAGGCAGCTGAAGGATGAGTTCATGCGGAGATTTCAGCAGGAACTGACGGACTCTGCCATACTTCAAGTTGTGAGCAGGAAACTGGAAAAGGAGCACATTCTCCTTGAAAACCACAGGGGAAACTATGATAAACTCAAGAGCGAAATAGATGCAATTGAAAAAGATATTCTCTCAAGATTCAGGTTGATCACCGGAGCATTTATCCCTGAGGAGAAATGGGATATTACCATTGGAGAGATCAAAAAAAGAAATCTGGAACTCCGGGAGAGAATAATTGAGCAGAGGATGATACTCTCTTCACTGAACGTGCTGGCGGAGGATTACATTTCTACTGAACCAGCTATCCACTGGGATGAAAATGTATATACAGGATTTATGAAAGAACTCGAGACCATTTCACAAGAGATGCTGGATGAGGAGCAGCATCTTGAAATACTTAAATCACGATTAATGATGGAAACCGGAATAACTGCTGGAGATATCGAGGAACTGCTCTCAGCACTGGATGGCAAACTGGAATCCATCGAAGAGGATTATAAGAGCATCACAGCTGAGATTCTTGCAAAGATTCTGGTCCACACAGTAGTAAATGAATACAGGGATAGTGAAACCGCCAGACTTGAAGCAACATTGAAATCTCCTCAGTTTGTTACTCACCTGTCTGAACTGACTCATCGTTACAACGGAATGAAATTCTCGGAGGAGGGATATCTGAACATTACAATGGCAGATGGAGATGAGTTTCCACTTGAACAGCTCAGCACGGGAACGATGGAGCAGATATATCTGGTTCTGAGAACAGGTATTGCTGAATTATGTTTGCAGGAACCTGCTTTTCTGATTTTTGATGATGCGTTCCAGCATTCCGACTGGGAGCGAAGGGAAAACCTTGTCAACCGTGTTATCGGGCTGGTGAACAACGGCTGGCAGGTTTTCTATTTCACCATGGATGATCACTTAAAGAAACTTTTCGATAAATCGGGTAAAGATATTGGTCAGGCCGGATACAGATCCATAAGGTTGAACTAGCGCAGAGGGAATAAATATGAAAACAGTCCTGTCGGTAATAGTTGTTATGATTTCTTTTGAGGCTTCCGGAGCAGTTCACGAGGGCTCCCTCTATCCCGAGGATGCACTTCTTATAAGTGACACAGTTCAGGAACATTACGATGGAGAATTGATGGTGAATCTTGCCGGAACTGATTCGTCGCTTGTGCTCTTTGTTGCGCTTGGCTGCGAATGGACCGGGGATACTGAACAGTGGAATGAACTGATGATCGTTTCATCATGCGCTGCCTCTATCGATCTTCAGCGCAGCTGGAGCATAAGGGATATAGCTGTATCTTTCGGCAGCAGCTGGTGCAGGCTGCATATGGATGAGCTGCTTGAAATCACAGATGAGGAACTCGGTGAATCAGAATTCCTTGAGAGATTCCAGGCTATAACCGAGATCTATCCCATGAATAATGGGGACGATAATTAGGGACGGAGGTAATTGGAATTTCTAATTACCTCCGTCCCCAATAGCGGCTATTCCTCTGCGGATTCAAGGAATTTTATGAGCTGCTCGTTGTAGAAAACGTTCTCCGGATCCAGTTCCAGAGCCTTTCTCTCCCATTCGACAGCCATCTCGTAATCTCCCAGTGCGAAATATGATTCAGCAAGAGTGTCCATGATGTTCGCGTCTTCAGGTTCCATTTCGATGGCCATCATGGCTATCTCAACAGCCTTTTCAGGATGGAGCTGTCTGATCGCAAGTTCCCATGCAAGGCCGTTCAGGGTCTGGGCATCCACTTCATCTGATGCCAGATAATCATCCATAATGAGAATGGCATATTCGGTCTCGGGGGAGCCTGCATCTATGTAGACTGGAAAAACAAACCACATGCACCACTTGGAGTATATCCTCTGAAGATCACCAAGCGGATCCTCGGAATCAGCAACCCTGATATCAATGAGAAGATCTGAAGATCCCTGGTACCCGCCGTTCTCCCTGAAAACGACCATAGCCGCCGACTGCCTGCCCCTGCTGTCCCCTCCGGCGGCATCTCCTGCCAGAAGTGCGGTCAGGAGCCTGTCTCCAAGGGAACCTTCCTCGCCCAGGAAAGCTGTTTCCATCTCTTCGATCACTTCAGGGCCTGTAAGTATGTTTCCCTGAATTGCGTAGCCCGGACCTGTAATACTGCCTGCCCAGTCCATGGTTTCACTGCCTGTGAATGAAGCTGAATTACCCTCAGCATCCACGATTCCGAGCTGCCTTACCTCCCTTTCGGGATCGCTTCCCAACAGGTTTTCCATAACCTCGTCCGCCGTTGCTCCAGTTCTGAGAATCTCAAGTCCAACCGGTCCGAACATCGCGTTTGTCTGGGCCTGGGTGGCGACCGCACCTGTCCCCTGTTCTCCCCACGGAACTATATATCCCACATCAAGAACCTTCGATGCCACAGCAACCCCGAATTCACCTGTCAGTGTATCCATAGCGACGATGGAGAATGTTGAAGTATAAATGGCTCCTGGGCTGCCTGTTGAGCTTCCCGGAATCAGAAGTACTACTGAAAGTAAAATCTGCAGCATAACAATATCTCCATTCATTATTAGGGACGAAGGAGGGGGACGGAGGTAATTAAGAAATCTAATTACCTCCGTCCCCCTCCGTCCCTATTTTTTAAGGTTAGCAGCCTCCGCATTTCAGTATGAAGATGATTATCACAGCAAAGCCGCCAATAGCCAGGAGCCAGAAAAATCCTGTTATCGAACCGCAGCAGCCGCGTCCCGTGCTCTGAAGAGCCTCCGGAATGATATTTCCATCTTCCTCCACTGCGTATTCCTCTGATACTTCCACTCCATCCTCACGGATCTTGGGTCCGGGATCGTGTGGTGGTTTGAAGAAGCGGTTCTTCTGTTCCTCTGCTCTGTAAGTTTTTCCTGTTTTTGCCTTCGAAGTGCTCTTAGGACGTTTCCTGGCGAAGAAGGATGTTCCCTTCTGAGATGGTTTCTTCTTTCTGGCTGAGGACATCCCTGAAAAAACACTTCTCGAGGAACTGCTCCGGGATT